>WIJN01000020.1:0-42591 GCA_009496085.1 Streptococcus mitis
TCTTAACGGCTTCTTCTACTTTAGTTTTTTCTGCGTCTGTTAAGTTTGCTGGATCTTTAACTGGAGTTACTTCTGGATCTACAAGACCATTTGAGTCAGCTGTTTTAGCTGTCTTCTCTGGTGTTAGTTTTGCTGTTGATCCGTCTGGGAGGGTTACAGTTGTTGTTCCATCGTTACCTACTTCAACTTTCGTTGCTGTTGGGTTAGCTTTCTTAACGGCTTCTTCTACTTTAGTTTTTTCTGCGTCTGTTAAGTTTGCTGGATCTTTAACTGGTGTTACTTCTGGATTTTTAGCTACAAAATCTGATAACGGTCTTGTATCTTTAGATCCGTCTGTGTATGTTACTACAAGATTTCCAGCGTTATCTTTTTCTACTGATTTAATCTTAGTCTTAGCATCTTCAGCATCTACAGCTTTACCTTTTTTCTCTGCTAAGTTAGCATCATCATTACTCTTAGAATACTCAATTTGTAATTTTTCTTTGATTTTATCTAACTCATCTTGCGTTACGTTAGCTGGGTCTGTTACAGCAACTTTTTCAGTTGGAGTTGCTATATCGTATTTAAATGTTTGATTTTTAACTAGGAAGTGAGCGTATCCTGGTTTTTGTCTCGCATTAGGATCTTTATCTAGCGCTCTATAATCAGTGTTTGAAAGTTTACCATCGTTGTCTTTAGAAACAATAAAACTTGTCCACTGTTGCCCAGCTGGTAGATTAGTTTTCCCAGTCATCTTGATAGTAGCTGATGTCTTATCTTCAGATACTGAACCTTCACCAGTCACTTCACCATTTTCAACTTTACCTGTTGGTAATCCATAGCCTGCTGCATTATTCCCTGAAATATCTCCAGGTCCACGTAGGTAAAGATCTTTAATTTCTTTTTCATCTGTACCTTTGAAAGTTAAATCAGTGTTTTCACCTGTATAAACATAGATTTGTTTATTAGCTTCATTTGAGTATGGAAGTGCTACCTTTGGAGCTACGTTTACAAAATCTGCTAATGCTTTTGTATCTTTAGAACCATCTTTATATGTTACTACAACATTATTTCCTTCTCTTTCAATGCTTTCAATACGCTCAGTTTGGTTATCAACGTCTGTACCTTGTTTGTCAAGCAGATTTTTATCTTTGTTTGTTGTAGAATATTGAATCTTAATGCTATCTTTAATCTGATTAAACACATCTTCTGATATATTATTAGCATCATCTACAGAAATTTTTGTCTCTGGATTCTTAATATCATATTTTGCTGTTTGAGCTTTTAAGACAATTCTGAATGAACCTGGGTCACTGGCATATGAATTTCCAGTCGCGGTATTGTAAAGAAGTCCTCCATCTGTATCTGTTGCAGTAGCATAACGAGTTACAATTGGAAGTTCAGCACTTTCTGTTGTAGGAAGTGTTATTTTCTTAACAGGTGTTCCACCTTCTGTATCTTTTGTAATTTTACCTCTAATGTGAACAACTGCTGGATTTTCTGCTGTCGCTGGTGTTTCTGTAGAGATTTTTTCAACTACTGTATCATACTCGTTATCCAATATATTTGGATTTGATTCATCTTTAGCTGGTTGTACCTTATTTCCACCACGTAAAATTTCTGCAGATGCAATTTTCCCTAAATCATCCGTAAATTTAACAGGAATATCGAAATCTTCATTTGCATATACAAATACATCTTTCCTGTTGTCCAATGAATATGGAATTTCAACTGTTGGTACTTGGTTTGTACGGGCAACACTTGAAACTGGAGCAGTGTCTACTGAATCATCATTATATGTAACAGTAACTGTTCCGTTGGCAACCGCAATTTCTTTCACTACTGAAGATCTAGGATTTACGACTTCTCCTCTTTTAGATGCTAGTCGAGCATCTTCTGTAGTTGCTTTATCAGAATATTTAATTTTAAGTTCGTTTTTGATTTTGATAATATCTGCTTCAGTTAGATTATCAACATTCGAAACAGCAATCTTATCAGCATTTGATTCTGGTTGTTGAATATCATATTTATATGTTTGAGATTTAACAATTAACTTGAAATAACCAGGATCTGATGCACCTCTACCTCCACGCAGTTCAGCATTAGTAGAATCTTTAAGTTGTAAAAATCTTGATCCTAGTATTGCTTCTTGATTTTCAGTTTTTGTATAAGTGTCAATTTTTTTAAACTCATCATTTGGTTTACCAGTGATTTTAATTGTTACTGGACCTTCAGTTTCAGTTAGTGTTTGACGATAACTCCAACCGTAACCATCTATTTCAACTTCTTCTTCTGGAGGCATAGATCCGCGTCCATATTTCGTAAAAGCTATCGCTTGTTCACTTTTCGATTTTAGTACGAACTGACCACTTCCAGCTTTAACTGTTGCTTTAGTAATATTTCCAGCTGTTGAGCTAACTGTAATATTGACATCTGCCTCTTCTTCATTATAAAGGTAAATGTCTTTTTTTCCATTAGAATACTCCATCGAGTATTTAAAGTTACCACTTGTTTCAGGTGTCTCAGCTCTAAATGCATTATTTTTATCTAATGCTTGCCCATTACGTGAGTCTTTAGATCCTGTGTTTTCGATTGAGTTAGTACCAGATGTTGGTTCAGTGTTATCTGCTTTTTTACCTACAGTTGGTTGTCCGTTAGTAGTGTCTACTGATGGAGTTTCTTTTTTCTCTGTTGGTTTATTTTTTAACCCTGAATTAACAGTCATTACAAGTTTATTGTAAGCTTTTGTTAATTCAGCTTGAGTAGTTGCGTTCGCTAATGTAGCTTTTGCAGCTTCTAAGTCAGATTTTAATACTGCAACACTTTCTTCCGTTTTGTTATCGTAAGAACCGTTAGAAAGTTTTGTTTCAATTTCTGAAATGTAGCTTTCAAGTTGAGTTTTGTTCAAAACTGGAGTTGTTACTTCCTCTATAGGCTTAGACTTTTCTTTTTCAGGTTGTGTGTCGGTGGTATTAATAACCTGTGATCCCTGAATTTCAGGCTCTCGAGCTGATACAGCTCCATTACCTAAGAACATGAAAAGAGCAGCGACCGCTACACTAGCCGCTCCAAAGCTATATTTACGAATCGAATAACGCGTGACCTTTTCACGGTGCAAACGTTCAACACGACTCATGGAGTTTTTGTGTTCCATTTTTTTCTCCTTTTGGAATTAGTTGATTTAGCTTCTACATAACAAAATTTATTACTTAAAAAGAATAAGCACTATTCTCTTGTGTATGCAGAAATCTACACTCATATTCTATCTTATTTTCAATATATATGCAAACTTTTCGACTTCAAAATTTCGTAAAAAAAAAGAAAAAACATATTTGAAAACGTAGGAAATTTTCAGATAGTTTATTTTTGAATTTTTTTACGATTAAATATATATTTAATCGCTATATTATACTGTTGTATTTTTTTGCGATTTATACTTAATTGCAGAAGATTTTACATATATATAATTATAATTCGAGTAAGTTTTAAAAACGAAAACAAACATTGACTATTGCCCTAAAAAAAACATGCTATCTAGTTCGATAACATGTCCCCATTCTCATTTATAGCAAGGCCTCAAACTCAGCAACAGTCATTCCCAATTGTTCACTTGCAACCTCTGAAGTCAGAATGCCTTGATGGACTAGATTTAGTAGCATAGACAAACTTCCTTCAACTTTCCCTCGCTCCAGTCCCTGTTCAATACCACGTTCTAAACCTTGTTTAATACCTTCTTCTCGACCACGCTCCAAGCCTTTTTCTTCAGCTTGTTCCAAGGCATAATCCTGAGCCAATAACGCTTGTTCTTCGCGCATACGTAGTTGACTAAACATTTTTCTGTCCTCCTCGGACCAGCTTTTGTAGTCCAGCAGTTGATCTGCCTGGCTGATGACTCGCTCTGGTTCTTGGGTAAAAGGCTTATTCCCGAAAAACTCCAACCACGGCTTGCGAACCTTGTCTTTGCTGGTTTCTCTATATTTTTTTAATTCCAAGAATGCCATCTTGACCAGATTGTTTTCTTGTCCATTGTTTGTAATCGTTAAAACCTCACCCGTCGTATCCTCTCGCATGCTAAAGCTATGAAAAGCCAAATCGTCTGAGAAGTAGTTACTATCCACAATGGCGATAGCGTATACTGGTGCGATGTGTTTGTAACTCTGATGAGTATTTCCTTCTTGCTGGCGAATTTTTTCGAGGTTTTGATTGACCTGACTGCACAGGTAAGCCCACAGACGATTGATGAAAAAATTCTGATGATGAACTTGAATCTCAATGATTACTTGGGTTCCATTATCTAGTTCAGCTAAGACATCTATACTAGTGTAAAAATCCTGAGCCGAGTAAGGCATGGAAGGCAAAACGTGAATGTTACTTCCTTCCAAAATGGTTACATTTTTGGCTGGTAAATCCAACATATCGCGGATAAATTGACAAGTGATTTCTGGATTGCTAAAGATTTTCTTAGCAACTAAGTCATTGGTTGGGCTGATGCCCGGATGACGTACAGTCATATTGCTTCTCCTTTCATTATAGCACATTTTTAAATCTAGGTTTACTAGATTATCTGGCTCTATCTATTTATTCGGAAAAGGAAATGAATTGTTAAGATATTTTATCTCCGTTTTAACTGAAATATGAACCTTAGCAAGCAGTTGTCTATCCAAAGTCAGATTTAGATAGAGCTTCAAAGTTCTACCAGTAGCCAAACTTAGAGTTAGTATGATCAGATTTTTTTAGTTGCCCCAGCTTGAACTTGACGGACTTTAAACTACACCATACCCACCTGTATCCAGTTAAGCTCAAGTCTTAGCCACTTCTAAAGAGGAGCTACTTTCACTGAAATGAACCAGTATATTGAACTACACCATCTTATCAACAACTTTATCCACAGTTGTGGATAAAGTTGTTGATAACTAAACATCCTCAAAAGTTTCTTATTACATTGTTAAAAGTCTTGACTCTTCTCACTAAGTACTATTCTCTACCAAAGCCCCTCCCCTCCTAGCTAATAATTAAAATTCTCTCCTCGTCAGCAAGTGATAATCAATGAAAATCAAAAAGAAAACTAGGAAGCTAGCCGCAGGCTGCTCAAAACAGTGTTTTGAGGTTGCAGATGGAAGCTGACCTAGTCTGAAGAGATTTTCGAAGAGTATGAAACAGTATTGTTTACAAAGATTATCCTACTTCTCCCTTTAATTTGCTACATGGAATAGACTATCAATTCAAAAAGAAGAATCTATAAACTCCATTTAGAAATAATCAAACAGATCTATCCCCATGATTATCCACAAGTTGTTGATAACTTCTGTGAATTACCCAATTTTTAGGAACCGTTCCACTCTCAGTTGTCTATTATCTCTAAGGTTAACGAGATGTTCCCACTCTTATAAATCTGTGGAAAAGTCTGATAATCACTCCATGTTCATACAAACTGTAATTTTCAAGAAACAAGGTCAAATCTTACACAAGCGCAAAAACCACCTCTCTGAATATTCATTATTACTGTATATCAGAAATAGTTTGTATTCACAAATCTTTCTAGTTATTCCCTTATCATTCCAAATTAAGGAAAACAACATACAATAATTTTAGTTAAATGTATATCAATGTTCTTTGCTTTTCTTAACAAACGCAATGCAAAAAGAGCCTGTTGCCAAGCTCTTTAGTCTATTATTTCTTCTCAGCACGTAGGGCTGACAAGATTTGTGTACGGATATCATCAACACCATTTGGCGTATTTGGTAGAAAAATGGTTTGATTGCCTTTTGCAGCAAAAGTGTTCAAGGTATCCAAATACTGGTTGGTCAAGAGGATGGACATGATTTGTTCTTCTGTCATGCCAACATTGGCTTCCTTGAGTTCTGTGATAGACTCTGCCAATCCATCCACAATGGCCTTACGTTGTTGGGCAATCCCCACACCATGGAGGCGGTCTTTTTCTGCTTCGGCTTCAGCTGCAGTGACGATTTTAATCTTATCGGCTTCCGCCAATTCTTGCGCTGCGACCCGCTTACGTTGCGCCGCATTGATTTCATTCATGGATTGCTTGACTTCTGCATCTGGCTCAACCTTTGTAATCAAGGTTTTCACGATAATATAACCGTAAGTAGTCATTTCTTCTGCTACTTGGTGTTGAACCTCAAGGGCAATCTCGTCTTTTTTCTCAAACAATTCATCCAAGGTTAATTTGGGAACAGAAGAGCGAAGGGCGTCTTCGATATAAGATTTAATCTGAGATTCAGGACGCATGAGTTTATAGTAGGCATCTGTCACGCTCTGCTCATTGACACGGTACTGAGTCGCCACATTCATCATAACGAACACATTGTCCTTGGTCTTAGTCTCAACCACAATATCGCTTTGCAATAAGCGCAACTGAATCCGCGCTGCAATCGAATCAATCCCAAAAGGCAAGCGAATGTGAATACCGCTATTGGCAACCTTTTGGTATTTCCCAAAGCGTTCAATAATCGCCACCGACTGCTGACGAACCACATAAACTGTACTCAGTGTGACTATCACCAATAGGAGCACACAAACCACCACAAAAATCATCAAAAATGTTGCCATTATCGTGACCTCCATTATTATTTTTTCCTGTATTATAGCACATTTAAAGAAGGTTGTGCACTTTTTACTGCGATTTTTCCTGAAATGTCAATAATTAGAGGTGAAACTACATTTCAAGTTAGTAATCGCTTTTTTATTACATTAACTTCTATAGAATCTACATCAATAGTCAGGGAATAACTTGCCTTAACTTTTCCCTCGTGCTATACTAGTGATTGAAATTAATAATAGGAGATATTTCATGAAAACAGCAAAAACTACTGTTACAATCCTTTCTGCACTTGCTTCTGTCGTCTTATTGGCTAGTTGTGCAACAAAGTCCACAGAAACACAGGCAAGCAATAATAGCTCATCTGACAATCAAATTACAATGACATATGACCAACTACGGTCAAGAGAAAACACTATGTCAACTCTTTGGTATCAAAAATCAGCTGAAACTAAAGCTTTATACATACAGGGTTATAACGTTGCAACAAATCACCTAAAGGAATTGCTCAAAACAGAATCAGACAAACCTTACTCTATCGTTTTAGACTTGGATGAAACTGTCCTAGATAATAGCCCTTATCAAGTACAAAATGTCAAAGACGGTACAGCATTCACACCCGAAAATTGGGATGTTTGGGTTCAAAAAGCTTCAGCAAAAGCCGTCCCAGGTGCCAAAGATTTTCTTCAGTTTGCTGATCAAAACGGTGTCCAAATCTACTATATTTCTGACCGCTCAGCTAATCAAGTAGATGCTACCATTAAAAATCTTGAAAGTGAAGGAATTCCTGTTCAAGGACGTGATCATCTCATGTTCTTAGAAAGTGGTGTAAAATCCAAAGAAGGTCGTCGCCAAAAAGTTCAAGAAAAAACAAACCTTATCTTATTATTTGGTGATAACCTCGTAGACTTTGCAGATTTTTCTAAGACTTCTGAATCTGACCGTGATAAACAACTTGAAGAATTGCAAAAAGAATTCGGTGAAAAATTCATCATCTTCCCAAATCCAATGTACGGATCATGGGAGTCAGCTGTATACGGCGGTAACAAACTAGATGCTAAAGGTCAAGTAGAAGAACGCCAAAAAGCCTTGCAAGGTTTTGACAAATAAAACAAATAAGCTGATTCTATATAAAATAAAGCTAACTTACAATCTTCAAAAAGTGGATAGGAAGGAATTCTGATAATCAGAAAACTTTCCTATCCACTTTTATAATTGATATAACATCAAGCTTTTATACATCTGATATTATACGTTTTTTGATTTTAAAGATTTTGTCGCCTATCCCCTATATTTCAAGAATTAAGTAATGTTGATGATCTAAATTTATTGTGATATACTATTTTTGTCATCGGTTACCGATTACGTTCCTTACGGTTCGTGAGAGGAGGTGAAACTAATGAACCTTGCCCCAGAGCTCGTTCTTACTATTGTAGCGGACGTCATAGCAGGAATTATCTTGTATTTCGTCTGCAAATGGCTAGATGGTAAGAAGTAGACCGAATGACTAGCCTATAAACACCCGTTAAATCGCTAAGATACGTCAAAAAATCCCTTAACTACTGCAATAGTTAAGGGATTTGGTGTTCTAATGAACCTTACCCATTAGATTTATTCTAACACACAAGCGCTAAGATTTCAAGAATTTTATTCATTGTTTAAAATTCCTTAGGTATCTGAAAGGTATATAATGAAGTTACCATCTAGTACCAAAAAACCGACTAGCTCCTATGAACTAGTCGGTTTCTCATCAATGTACCAACATTTCTTGGGCGATTTCTTGGCCAGATAGGTTATCTGGGTAGTAGGTTGGCCAGTTATCCATTTCTTCAAAGAGAGCTTCTTGGCTTGTGCCTCCAAAGAAGATATGGAAATGTTCTGCCTTAACTGGGGCGATATTGTGGTCACTAAACTGAACATACTTGAATTGTCCAGCATCCTCATCTGTCGCTTCAAATAGGAAGCGCACGCCACGATTACCTTTCTTGTAATTCAAGATTTTCTTACCAACATACTTGTAGGTGAATTTCTTACTTTGTCCACCTTGAACAAATTCCATAGTATTATCAGCAATGTTGATCTTAGTGACATCTGTCTGATAGCCTTTTGTATAGTAAGCCTTGTACTCAGCCTGGGTCATCTTACCAGTCAACTTAGCCTTGTAGTCAAAGATTTGATCCAACGTGCCATCTTCAAGGAAAGGATAGACTGATTGCCAGTTACCTACATAGTCACTCAAGGTGCGGTCCTTGACATCTGCATCCTCAAAGTAACCATTTTGAACTGTCTTCGTATCCTCTGCCTTTTCAGGTTCGATAGCTGGGCCTTCTTGGTCCGTTGTTTGTTTCAGAGCCTTGAGGTTTTTCTCCATCACGGAAATGTAGTTTTCTCCAGCCTTGGTATCCTCTTCTGTCAGACTTTCTAAAGGATTGAGGACATCTGTTTTGACACCTGCTTCTTTTGAAAGCGTATTAGCAAGAGCTTGTGAGGCATTTTCTTCAAAGTAAATGTAGGCAATTTTATTTTTCTTGACGTACTCTGTCAATTCTGCCAGACGAGCAGCTGATGGCTCTGCATCTGGAGAGAGGCCTGAGATTGCGACTTGTTTGAGTCCATAGTCCAAAGCAAGATAGTTAAAGGCTGCGTGCTGAGTCACAAAGCTCTTTTGCTTGGCTTGAGACAAGCCTTCTGCATAAGCCTTATCCAAGGCTTGCAATTTTTCGATATAGGCAGCAGCATTCTTCTCAAAGGTCTCTTTTTTATCAGGATAATCTGCTGACAAGCTGTCACGGATGTGCTCTACTAGTTTAATGGCACGAACCGGTGACAACCAAACATGGGGATCGTACTCATGGTGATGGCCTTCTTCTCCATGGTCATGGTCTCCCTCTTCTTCGCCACCTGGCAAGAGTAACATATCGCCTGTCGCCTTGATGGTTTTGACCTTTTTCTTATCCAAAGTATCTAGCAATTTAGGAACCCATGTTTCCATATTTTCATTTTCATAAACGAAGGTATCTGCGTCTTGGATTTTGGCAACTGCCTTGGCAGAGGGTTCGTATTCATGGGGTTCTGTACCAGCACCGATGAGGAGTTCTACATTAGCAGTATCTCCTGCGACTTGCTTAGTAAATTCATAGACAGGGTAAAAGGTTGTCACGATATTTAGTTTACCATCCACCTGCTTTTGATTGGAACAAGCCACTAAAAACAAAGCACATAGACTGGCTAGCAATAAGCTAATTTTTTTCACGTTCGTCTCCTATTTGATAAAACGTCTTACTAAACTAATGAGTAAAAAGACAGTTACAAAAATAATGGTAATACTTGCACTTGCAGGTGTTTCTGCATAGTAGGAAATGTAAAGTCCTGCTACCATTCCCAAAAATCCAATAGCACTGGCAAGCAGCATAACCGATTTAAAGTTTTTACCCAGACGCAGGGCAATACTAGCTGGCAAGACCATAATGGTCGATACCAGAAGAGCTCCTGCAGCTGGAATCATAAGGGCAATGGCCACCCCCGTCACCATGTTAAAAAGAATGGACATGGTACGAACTGGCAAGCCATCCACAAAGGCTGTATCCTCATCAAAGGTCAAAATGTACATCGGACGAAGAAAGAGGAAGGTCAAAATCAAAACAACCGCCGCAATGACAAAGAGGGAAATAACCTGCTCTTCGCTGATAGTCACGATTGAACCAAAAAGATACTGGTCCAAACTCATTGAACTCGAGCTTTTACCCTTGCTCATGACAATCAGAGAAACAGCCAGACCTGTTGACATGAGGATAGCTGTCCCGATTTCCATAAAGCTCTTGTAAACCGTACGGAGATACTCCAGAAAGATCGCCGCAATCAAGACAATGGCAATAGTGGAAATAGTCGGAGAAATCCCTAGGACCAGACCAAAGGCTACACCTGAAAGCGAGACGTGGCTGAGGGTATCACTCATCAAACTCTGACGACGCAAGATAAGGAAGGTTCCTAATACCGGCGAGAAAAGACTCATAGCAATAACCGCCAGAAAGGCGCGTTGCATAAAGTCATAGGATAATAAACTAAGCATGGACCACCTCCTGGTCATTCTCATGAACGTTGAAACAACGCCATGGCGAGTCTTGGTTACGGACTAGATGAATATTGCGGTCCGCATAGTCCTTAACTTCTTCAGGGTCATGGGTAATCATCAACACAGCCTTGCCATGATGATGGGCACTGTGGTGCATGAGTTCGTAAAATTCATTTTTACTTCCTGCATCCATCCCCGTTGTCGGCTCATCTAGGATAAACACATCTGGATCAGAAGCAAACATACGCGCAATCACCGCTCGCTGCTTTTGTCCCCCCGAGAGAGAACCCAAGCGTTTGTCTCGGTGTTCCCACATACCAACTGAATCTAAACTGGCCTTGATATGCTCCTCATCATGAGCATTCAAGCGACGGAACCAGCCCTTTCGCGGATAGCGACCCGACTTGACAAATTCATAAACCGTACTTGGAAAACCAGCATTAAAACTGGCTATCTGCTGGGGAAGGTAGGCTATTCTCAATTTCTTACCCTGCGTATTTGTCTTTGAAATAGTCACCTTGCCAATGCGTGGCTGAAGGATTCCAAGACTGGCCTTAATCAGTGTCGTCTTAGCTGCCCCATTTTCCCCTGTCAAGGTAACAAATTCCCCACTATCAACACTATAATTGATATGTTCAAGAACGGGCTCCTTATCATAATAGAAGGATAAATCCTCTACCGTAATATATCTCATTATTTGATTTCTCCTACTAAAGCAGTCAAAAACCGCTGAATCACTTTTTGTTCATTTGGAGTAAACTGAGTCGCCACTTGTTCATAGGTTAAAAGCGTATGCTCATGGTGATGGTGGTGCTCCTCAGCAATTGGACGAGCCAAATCAGTCAACTGATAAAAAATCACACGCGCATCCTTAGGATCTTTAGATGTTTCCAACATCCCTTCCTTGACCAAAGACTTAATGGCCTTGGTAACTGCCGCCTGACTGACATTGAGACGACGAGCCAACTCAGAATTTGTTAAAGATTCCTCCGATAAGAGCATGAGGATATGCTCCTGGGTATTGGTCAGGGCCACCTCGCTAGTACAATGCCCTATTAGGATTTCATGTTGGTTTTCCGCCTGTAAAATCACCTCATTCAAAAAGCCATCGATATCCTTCGCTAGCTGTCTCATATCTGACTCCTTTCCTTTGGGACTTCTCTTTTTAAGAGAAAAATACTATTCTTTGGAATTTTATTTACCAGTTAATTATATCACAAGCAAAAAAAGAGTCAAGAAAAAACGTGAAAATAGGCTTCATTCTTGAACTCTTCTACATTATTATCTATTGAAATTCTTTGACATCTCCATCATAAGTCGCCCAATCTTTGCTGAAAAAGCGCTCATTCAGATGGTAAGTCGGAGCTGGTGTGGGATTGGATAGGAAAGGATCAACTGCCTTGTCAAAAGCCAACCAACCCAACCAACCAAGGTGAATGGTGTCCTTCATAAAGAAAGGCTCCCCGCCGTCCTTAGAAAAATCTGCTATATTGGTAAACCCTTGACTTTCTAACTGGTAGCGAATCTTCTGCACCGTTTGTTGGTACATATCCTCTCGTAGACCAGCATAGTCCATCCATTTTTTATTAACAGGTGGAATGATAAAAATCGGGTTTACTTTAGATTTGGAAAATTGAGTTAAAACCAACTGCAAGTCATTATACTCTGGCGACTTAAGATATGTAAAGCTTTTCTGAGAGTCCTTTAATTTCTTCAAATCCTTCTTGATCTGCGTATTATAGAAATAATTTTCCATTCCCAGATCATTATTGGAAGTATTCTTTTCGGCATCTGCCTTAACAACATCTTCTATGGCTTGATAAGAAAACTGGTCTGGCAAGGTCTTTAAATACTTAACTACATGCTTATCATAATTGACATAGCCTCTAACTGAAAACTGACCAAAAAAGGAAGCTTGGTGTTGGTTAAAACGAGCCAATAATTCAATCATTTCATTATCTGCCGTCGACAATTCTTCTTTACTTGCCAACTTCTGAACCTGGTCCTTCATAGCTACGTTTGGGAACTGTTCTAGTAAGCGAGTCGCTGCATATTGACTAGCCTGATCTCCAGATTGATGTGCCAGAAAACTCGTCAACTGATCTCCATTAAAATACTGCTGAAAGGCTGCTGGTTCATAGCCATATTTACTGAACCACTGAGGTGAGATAACATACACAACTTGTTTATTCTCTAGCTGTGGCAACATCTGTTGCATTCCAAAATACTGGTTAAGCGATGCAGCTCCCCTCTGTCCTAAAAGATAAGGACGGTAGGAGCGATTGTATTTCTCAGCTAATACCGCAGGATGAGCACCGTCAAAACGAAGCCATTCACTAGAGCCAAAGAAGGGAACAAAACGCATATTTGGATCAGATAGTGCTCTGACCTTTTGACTTCGCTCCTTAAAACTATCGATAGTAGTAGCCACTGCTGAACGCTTTTCAGCTCCTAGATTATGACGCATCTCAGTAGGATAAAAGAAAATGAGCAGAAAAACCAACAAACCAGCTATCAAGACCGGTCCGAAGATCATCCATAAGCGTTTAAGCATTTTGTAGCTCCACAATACCAGCTATGATTTTATTAGCTGTATTCCAGTCATCGCGACCAAACTCTGTTACAGGGACACGAATGTCAAAACGGTTCTCAATCTCCACAATCAATTCAACCGTTCCCATACTATCCAAGACACCTGCATCAAAAAGATCTTCATCCATCATGTCAGAAACATCTTCCATAAACAACTCATCAATAATGTCGATAACTTCTGATTTGATATCCATATTTTACTTCCTTTTATTTTTTAAACCATAAATCATTCAAAAATCCAGAAAAGATTAAGAATGATAGCATGACGACATGGAAGGTGACAACCATGCCAAGCAACTGAATCCAGCGATTCTCAGGTAGAGCAGCATTCCCTGCTTTTTTCCGCTCCTTATTGAGCGTTTTTTTCTTACGAATCCAAGCGTCATTGATAACCAGTCCAATCCCATGAAAGAGGCCATAGGCGATATAGTACCAGGTCACTCCATGCCAAAATCCCATAATCAGCATATTTACAATGTAGGCCACACTTGAGGTTACATTACGATTTTTAAAGACCTTCTTTCTAGTCAATACCATCACCATCCGCATAAACACAAAGTCACGGAACCAGAAAGAAAGACTCATGTGCCAACGATTCCAAAACTCCTTTAAATCCCTTGATAAAAAGGGCTTGTTAAAGTTAATGGGACTACGGATTCCCATTAAGTTTGAGATGGCTAAGGCAAACATAGAGTAACCTGCAAAGTCAAAGAAGAGCTCCAGACCAAAGGTATACATAACCGCTAAAGCATAGAGGTTAAAGAAACCACCTGATTGCAAGGCTAAATTCTTCAAAGGAGGCAACAAGGTCTCTCCTAAAACATGAGCTAGGATAAACTTATACAAAAATCCCCACATGATATAGCGAACAGATTCATCCAGCATATTCATCAACTCATCTCGCTCAGGAATGGCATGATAATTTTCATTAAATCGCTTAAAACGATCGATTGGACCACTTGAAAAAGTCGGCATGAAGAGAAGGAAACGAAGGAATTCCCAGAGGGTAAAATCCTTAATCACTCCATCTCTCAGCTCGATGATAATCCCAACCGAACGAAAGGTCAGGTAAGAAATTCCTAAGAACCCAAGCAAAGACTGTGTTCCATTGATAGCTGGTTGCACCTTGACAAAGATAATCGGAAGGAGGGACAGAAAACTAACTAGATAGAAGACCCACTTGCCATCCTTGCTTTTTCGATAATGCTTGTAGAAAAGCAAGAGCAATATCTCCCAGCAAAGGTAAATACCCAAGGCAGCCAATTGATTAGTCTTCCCACCTACCAACATGGTGACGATAAAGAAGAGGCTAACCAGCACTTCATACCAGGCAAAGCGTTTCTTAAAAAAGAGGCCAATAAAGATAGGTAAGGTTGCAGCAATCACATAGACAAAATACTGAGGATTGCCATATGGCTCTAAATGAGGAAGCTGTTGAAAGAACTCCATCATCTGCTATTCACCTCGTTAATCAATCCTTTGATATCAATTTTTCCATTTGGAGTCAGTGGCAAACTGTCTCGATAAAGGAATTTAGACGGCATCATATAAGACATCATGATGTCTGTCAGGTCTTCCTTGATGGCCTTGGTAATATCGATATCACGTTCAAACTGCTCGCGGACACCATCTTTTAAGATAACATAGGCTAGTAGATTTTGTACCTTGTGGTCTTTATTATAACGTGGAACAGCAACAGCAGACTCGATAAAGCGAGACTTATTAAGGTTTTGAGAGACATCTTCCAACTCAATGCGGTAACCGTTGAACTTGATCTGGAAGTCCATGCGTCCGCCGTAGAGAAGCAAGCCCTCATCTGTCATAGTTCCCACATCGCCTGTGTGATAGGCTGGCAGTCCTTCGAACTCAAAGAAGGCTTCCGCTGTTTTTTCAGGATTGTTCATATAGCCTTTTGACACAGCTGGTCCAGAAACAATGATTTCTCCCTGTTCCCCATTTGGTAGTTTATTACCTTCCTCATCAATGATAAATGTTGGAGAATCAGCCTTGGTATAGCCGATTGGGAGGCGTTTGAGAGTCGCTAACATCTCATCTGTCACGGCAACTGCTGACAGAGCCACTGTCGCTTCTGTTGGGCCGTAGGCATTGATAATACGAGCATGCGGGAAACGTTCGCGCAGTTTTTGAGCCGTTTTGACCGTCAATTCTTCGCCATCAAAGTAGAAATGCGTGATACCAGGCATTTTCTCGCTATTAAAGTCTTCTGACAACATGGCCATATCCGCAAAAGAAGGGGTTGATGTCCAGATAGCGATTGGCAATGAAAAGATGGTCGCAAAGAGTTGCTTAAAGTCCTGAGTAATGGCTGAAGGAAGGGCAAAAAGCGTACCACCCAGTGCCAAGGTCGGCGCCCAGTACATGACAGACAGGTCAAATGAGTAAGGTGGCTGAGCCAGCATTTGTGGACGACTTGGCGTCGCAAATTCCTTGTCCGTAATCATCCAATTGGTAAAGCTGAGGAGGTTATCATGTGAAATCTGCACTCCCTTAGGCTTACCAGTCGTACCAGAAGTAAAGATGATGTAGTAATTATCATCACCCTTGACTGGATGCGTGATCTCATAGCTATTTCCTTGAGCAAAGGCTTCCTTAACCTGAGCTAGAGTCATCATTGGTGTAGAAACCTGCTCCAATGGGAAGTCTGAGATCGCAATAATCAAGCTTGGCTCTGCTACTTCTAAAATAGCCGAAACTCTCTCCAAGGCTGAATGGCTATCAATGGGAATGTAGGCATGACCTGACTTAGTCAGTGCTACAAATGTTGCCAACATTTCATATTCTTGGCCTCCGAAAACAACCACGGGAGACTTCTCAGGCAAGCCTAGTTGGTCAATGGCTGCAGCCAAACTATCCGAATCAGACTTTAAATCTCCATAAGTGTGTTCCTGCCCCAAAACATTATAAACAGGATAGCTAGGCTGTATCTGAGCAAAATGCTCAATGGTTTCAATCATATCTACTATTGGTTTATTTGACACAATAGGAATTCTCCTTCAAGTTAAAATTCATTATAGATAAAGCCTCCTTGACCCTGGCCAAGATAGCTAAAGAAGTAAAGCAGCCCTAGAAAGATAAGAAAATACAAGGCTGTCCGACCAAGAAAAAGGTATAATTCTTTTCTCTGTTTCATCAAGAAAAACCATTCATTTCTGTAATTTTTGTAAAATAAGATAAACTTTTACTATAGTATTTTTCTACCATTGTACCACTTTCTAGGGTAATTTTTCAATTGTTTGCCGTAGATTTTCATTATATTTAAGCTAATTTTAAAAATTATGCGGTTTTTCTATGTATATTTTTAAAAAAAAGCCTGAGATTTTCATCTCAAGCTCTATCAACATAATTGTTTTCTAGATTAGAAAAGCGAGAATACAAGCACGGCCAAGGCTGCACCGATAACAGGTCCCACAACTGGAATCCAAGCGTAAGACCAGTCTCCGTCTCCCTTGTTTGAAATTGGCAAGATACTGTGCATGATACGAGGTCCAAGGTCACGCGCAGGGTTCAAGGCATAACCTGTTGTCCCACCTAGTGATAGACCAATACCGACAATTAAGGTACCCACTGCAAAGGTTCCGATACCCGCCTGAAAATCGTAAAGACCCAAAGCAAAGATTGTCAAGACCAAAACAAAGGTTCCAAGGATTTCGCTGATCAAGTTTGATACAGTATCCTTGATGGCTGGTCCAGTACTGAAGGTTGCCAGGATATTGCCTGCATTTTCTTCTGCCTCATAGTGCGGCTTGAATTGCAACCAAACCAAAATCTGACCGAGCATAGCCCCTGCGAATTGAGCTAAGATATAAGGGAATACTGATGCCCAAGGCAGACCACCTTTTAAGGCCACACCGATGGTCACAGCTGGGTTTAAATGAGCTGGACTGAGCTTGCCAGATACAAATACTGCAACCGCAACTGCAATCCCCCAACCCATAGTAATCACAATCCAACCTGAGCTATTGCTCTTGGTTTTAGGAAGAACTACACCTGCTACAACACCATTTCCTAGAAGAATCAGGATTAAAGTCCCTAGAAATTCTCCAAATAATTCATTCATCATCTTTCTGTCTCCATTAAAAAGGAGGAGAGGGTAGACAAGGAGTCCTGCCCGCCACCTCTTTTATTTTTTCTTAATTTTTTAATTCTGCTAAATCGTTGTTAGCAAGAGCTGATTCGACATCAGCACGGTAAGTTGCTTTTTCATCTTCTGTCCATTCATAGAATCGTCCCATTTCATCCAAAACTGGCTCAACGATGCTATCCAAACTATCACGCATAAAGAGCATATGGTTGGTACGACGAAGAAGGAAGTCAACTGGGCTAAGAGCCAACTCATTGCGCATTGCATAGTGAAGGGACAAAGTATCAGCCAAGCTGAGTCCTGGCGCTTGTTCCAAACTATGAGCAAGGGCAAAGACTTTCGGTGCATTTGAACCGTAAAGATTTGCTAGGTAATGAGCTTCCTTGCTATCCAAACCACGTGACACTCCAAGTTGCGCAAAGGCTTCGATTTCTGAGTCTACATTTGCTGGGTTCAATTCCCCACCTGAAACAGGGTAAGTCTTAGAATTAATGAGTTTAAAGCTACGGTCAAATTCTGCTTTGAGGATGTCAACCACGCGCTCCATAGCTCCTTCAGCCATCTTACGGTAGTCTGTGATTTTACCACCAGCAAGGGTCAAAAGGCCATTATCATCACGGTCCAAGCTCGAACCACGAGAAACTGCAGATGGATCCAAATGCTTCTCAGATGTGCTGCTTTCAAGCTTGCTGACAGCAGACTCAACATCTTCACGCGTTTTTTCTTTAGAAAGATAAGATTCAACAGTCGCAATCAAGTTGTTAAAGCTTTCATCACTGATAGTTCCGTTATTTCCGCCATTGTAGTCAGAAGCACTGTTGCCTGCGATCAATGGACGAAGACCTGCCCAGCTACTTTCGATATCATCAATGGTGATGTTGGCTTCTGGGAAGCGGTTATTGACAATGCCAAGTAGATAATCTACATCTTCCTGAGTCACTTTTGGATGTTCCAAATCACCTGTGTAGTCTGTATCCGTTGTACCAAAGTAAGTCTTGTTTTCACGTGGGAGAACAAAGACCATACGGCCATCACCCAAACCTGTGTCAAAGTAAACTGGCTGTGACACCTTGATCTTGCTTGAATCCACTACCAAGTGAACTCCCTTAGTTGGACGCATTTGTGAGAATTGTGTTCCCTTATTAGACAAATTGCGTACTTTGTCGCTCCAAGGACCTGTTGTGTTAATCACAAGACGCGCCTTGATTTCAAAGACTTGGTCTGTCAACAAATCACGAGCTACGACACCTGTAATCTTGCCACTTTCGTCAAAGAGGAAGCCTTCTGCCTTCACGTGGTTAGCAATGAGGGCACCGTCTTGGTTGGCACGTTTGATGTTTTCAATCACGAGACGCGCATCGTTGTTACGGAAGTCAAGGTAAACCCCACCTCCTACCAAGCCTTCTTTCTTCAAGTTTGGCTGGCGTTCCAAGACTTCTTCTTTGCTCAAGACCTTGTTTGCAGCAGGCGTATTGTTAACCCCTGCCAAAAGGTCGTACAAGTCCATGGCTACTTTCAGACGGAAGAGGCTAAAGGTCGCTCCATCTTCATCGTAAACTGGCAAGAGCATTGGGTCTGGTTTTGGAATGTGTGGAGCAATTTGTTGTACCACTGCACGTTCTGAAACCGTATCTGATACTACTTCTACGTCAAATTGCTTAAGATAACGAAGACCTCCGTGAACCAATTTTGTTGAACGGCTAGATGTTCCTTCTGCGAAGTCCTGCATTTCAATCAAACCAGTATCTAGACCACTAGCTGCTGCCTGTAAGGCTACACCAGCCCCTGTGATTCCTCCACCAATAATCAAGAGATCCAAGGTGCGTTCCTGCATTTTTTTAATTGACAATTCACGTGTTTTCTTTGAAAATTCCATATTTACACACTTTCTAACTGAGTCGCTTTATTCTTCCAGTATTAGTCATCTACTTCCGCAAAGACTTGAGTCGCTTTCACAGCCTTCTTCCAGCCCTTGTAGAGTTGTTCCTTGCGAGATTCGTTCATAGATGGCTCAAAAAGTTCCCCAGTCTCATTCAAGAGCTTCAACTCATCCAAGTCTTTCCAGTAACCAACTGACAAACCAGCTAGGAAGGCTGCACCTAGAGCTGTGGTTTCCAAGTTTTTAGCGCGTGCAATGTCAATTCCTAAAATATCAGCTTGGAACTGCATGAGGAAGTTATTCATGGCTGCACCTCCATCCACTTTCAATACTTGAATAGCTGTTTGAGCATCTACCTGCATCGTGTCAATGATATCACGTACTTGATAAGCGATGGATTGTAAGGTTGCCTTGATAAAATCTTCTTTGCTTGTTCCACGAGTCAAACCAAAGACAGAACCGCGAGCATTTTGGTTCCAGTATGGTGCTCCTAGTCCTGTAAAGGCTGGAACTACATAAACTTCATCATCATTGTGAGAATCACGAGCGTATTTTTCAGATTCTGGTGAATTTTCAACCATGCGAAGACCATCACGAAGCCACTGAATAGCACTTCCTGCGATGAAGATAGAACCTTCCAAGGCATAGTAAACCTTGCCGTTGATTCCGTAACCAATCGTTGTCAAGAGGTTATTTTCAGACAACTGCATCTCTTCACCAGTATTCATGATGATGAAAGATCCTGTTCCATAAGTATTCTTGACCATACCTGGTTCAAAGGCCAATTGTCCAAAGAGAGCTGCTTGTTGGTCTCCAGCCATACCTGAGATTGGCACTTGTCCACCGTAGAAATGGAATGGGGCGGTCTTACCGTAGATTTCAGAGTTAGAACGAACTTCTGGCAACATAGCCTTAGGAATGTTGAGAATTTCCAAAATTTCATCATCCCATTTGAGTTCTTTAATGTTATAAAGCATGGTACGGGCTGCATTTGAGTAGTCCGTCACGTGAGCCGCACCGTCAGTCAATTTCCAAACTAACCAAGTATCAATGGTACCAAAGAGCAATTCCCCTTTTTCAGCTCTCTCTTGAGCGCCTTCTACATGGTCCAAAATCCAACGAACCTTAGTCGCTGAGAAGTAAGCGTCAATGATCAAACCAGTCTTTTCATGGAATTTTTCCACATAACCTTGGCTTTTTAGTTGTTCAGCCAAAGGTGCTGTCTGGCGTGACTGCCAAACGATTGCGTTGTAGATAGGAAGCCCTGTTTTCTTATCCCAGACAACAGTTGTTTCACGCTGGTTGGTAATCCCGATTGCTTCTATTTGACTTGGCTTGACACCACTTTCGATGAAAGCACCCGCAATAACTGACTGAACAGAGTTCCAAATTTCATTGGCATTGTGTTCTACCCAACCTGCGTGAGGGAAAATTTGAGTGAACTCTTTTTGACTAGAGCTAACCTTTTCCCCTTTTTTGTTGAAAATGATGGCACGAGAACTTGTTGTTCCCTGGTCAATAGCCATGATGTATTTTTCTTGTGACATGTGATGTCCTCCTCATAAAGATCTTGAGGATGTCTCCTCTTTACACTAACTAGTATACAAAATAAAGCGCTTTCTTGTTTATCAACTTTTTTTAATTTTTAAAAAAATGTGAGTAGATTGTGTAAATTTCACAAAAAAGACCTGGAAGCACCAAGTCTTTTAAGTGAATAATAACTGACGAATCCCTGCCAAATCCTCCATATCCAAGTCGTTTTTTAAATAATAGACTGGTGTCTGTTCCTTCCTATGAATAGGGTTATTGGTAACCAGCAAATCATAATGCCGACTAGGGTCATAGGCTTCAATGGTAATAAAACGATTGTATTCCAAATACCGTTTCAAAATGGCTGCCATCCTTGAAAAGACAAGAAAACCAGATGTCAAATCCAGACCAATCCGCATATGCTGGCCACCATTTTCAGCCATATATTCGATCAACTGGAGCCATTCCCAGAGAATTTTCTTATCCAAATCCGTCCCCTGCTGAAAAGCGGGCAAGGCATGAAAAATCTCCTCTGCTGTTTCCCTAAAATCATGTTCCATCAGGAAATATGGATGACGATTCTCTAACTGGTACTTGTAGCGATCCTGTAAAATATAGCCCTTATAGAGATAGACTTGAGCACAAAGCTGACTGAGTTCATAGGTGACATGGTCCTCTGTATAACCGCCCAGCAAATCCTCCTTCTTCATTTCTTGAATCAATTGCGTCAGCAAATCTGCCAACTGCCCTCCAAAACCAAGGATATACTCCATGGTATGAAGGGGAAGAATACGATGAGACAAGAGGAAAGAAAAGAAAATCATCATCTCTCCATCCTCAGTTCCTAGAGGAAGATGTTGCCCAGCAAAAAAGGACGGAGCCTTTCTGAGCAAACGAAGGTAGAAAATATTGTCAAAATACCCTTGCATTTTCTCTTCTATCACTTGAAACTGACAAGCATTGACCCGAAGGCGTTGTTGACTAATGTGAGCCCAGAGAATCAAATCTAATTTCTGCCCCGAAGACAAACTCGCACCGCAGATTTCTTCTAGTGTAGCAATTTCCTGCTTTCTCTCTGGTTTCTGCATGTGGCTTCCCCACTCCTGACTGGACCAGACCTTGCGGAAAAGACAAAAATAAAAGTAACGAATCTGATGCTCTGGACCTCGCCAACGTCCATTTTGGATGGATAAGTCAAATTCTGACAAAATCTGATTTAAACTAGCCAAGTGACGACCAAGCGTAGCCTCGCTAATCATCAATTCTTGAGCCAGCTGATGGGCTAAAAACTGTTGGTGGTAGAGAAGATAGACCAAAATCTGGTATTTAACAGCATTCTCCAAAAACAGGCTCCGAATATCTCTCCCCTTGGTAGCTGCACCGATCGACAGGCGCAGATTTTCATCTTCTAAGGAGATGTTCAGCTCTAAGCCACTATCCAAAGCCTTTTCATTAAGCAGGGTGACATATTTGGTTAGAGTTGCTTTTGAAAATCCTGTTTCCTCCATTACAGCCTTGACAGTCGTCTGAGACTCTTGTAATAGAAAGGAAAGGATTGAAAATTGGCCAGATTCGGCCTTTTCCATCAAATCTCCTAAATACATTTGTTACCCCTTTCATTTTCTACCTTAAGCATAGCATAAATCTTACAAATGCTGAAATAATCTGTTTCTCTTTTTATTTTCATGCTGATTTCCTGGTCCATTATCCTAAAAATCAGCAAACACACGGCTCCCCCTTTGGGCATTTTTATGCTAAAATAGTAGCTATGGATAAAATTATTAAAACTATATCAGAAAGCGGAGCCTTTCGTGCTTTTGTCCTTGATAGCACAGAAACCGTCCGCACTGCTCAAGAAAAACACCAAACCCAAGCTAGCTCAACTGTAGCGCTTGGTCGAACTCTTATCGCTAGCCAGATTCTCGCAGCCAATGAAAAAGGAAATACCAAACTAACAGTTAAGGTATTGGGATCTAGCTCTCTAGGTGCTATTATCACCGTCGCAGATACCAAGGGGAACGTCAAAGGCTACGTTCAAAATCCTGGTGTTGACATCAAAAAGACTGCAACTGGTGAAGTTCTAGTTGGACCTTTTGTTGGAAATGGTCAATTCCTCGTTATCACAGACTACGGTACTGGAAATCCTTACAACTCTATGACTCCCCTTATCTCTGGAGAAATTGGTGAAGACCTTGCCTTTTACCTGACCGAAAGCCAACAGACCCCTTCTGCTGTCGGCCTCAATGTCCTTTTAGACGAAGAAGACAAGGTCAAGGTTGCAGGTGGTTTCCTAGTCCAAGTCTTGCCAGGAGCCAAGGAAGAAGAGATTGCTCGATTTGAAAAACGCATCCAAGAAATGCCAGCTATATCAACTCTTCTAGAGAGTGAAGACCATATCGAAGCCCTCCTCAAGGCAATCTACGGTGACGAAGCCTACAAGCGTCTTTCTGAAGAAGAAATCCGTTTCCAATGTGACTGTAGCCATGAACGCTTTATGAATGCTCTTGCCAGCCTTCCAAGCTCAGACTTACAGGAAATGAAAGAGGAAGACCACGGAGCAGAAATCACTTGTCAATTCTGCCAAACAACTTACAACTTTGATGAAAACGACCTGGAGGAACTCATTCGTGACAAATCTTAATACACCTTTTATGATTGGCAATGTTGAGATTCCCAATCGTACCGTTTTAGCACCCATGGCTGGCGTGACCAACTCAGCCTTTCGTACCATTGCAAAGGAGCTCGGAGCTGGACTCGTTGTCATGGAAATGGTCTCTGACAAAGGAATCCAATACAACAACGAAAAAACCCTGCATATGCTTCATATCGATGAAGGCGAAAACCCTGTCTCTATCCAACTTTTTGGTAGCGATGAAGATAGCCTAGCACGCGCAGCAGAATTTATCCAAGAAAATACCAAGACCGATATCGTTGATATCAACATGGGCTGTCCAGTTAACAAAATCGTGAAGAACGAAGCTGGCGCTATGTGGCTCAAGGATCCAGATAAGATCTACTCTATCATCAACAAGGTCCAATCGGTTCTTGATATTCCCCTTACTGTCAAAATGCGTACCGGCTGGGCTGACCCATCTCTGGCAGTAGAAAATGCCCTCGCTGCTGAAGCTGCAGGTGTTTCTGCCCTTGCTATGCATGGCCGTACCCGCGAACAAATGTATACAGGTCATGCAGACCTTGAGACCCTTCACAAGGTCGCTCAAGCTCTGACCAAGATTCCATTTATCGCCAACGGTGATATCCGTACGGTTCAAGAAGCCAAACAACGCATCGAAGAAGTTGGTGCTGACGCAGTTATGATTGGCCGCGCTGCCATGGGCAATCCCTACCTCTTCAACCAAATCAACCATTACTTTGAAACAGGAGAAATCCTCCCTGATTTGACTTTTGAAGACAAGATGAAAATCGCCTACGAACACTTGAAACGCTTGATTAACCTCAAAGGGGAAAACGTCGCAGTTCGTGAATTCCGAGGACTCGCTCCTCACTACCTCCGTGGAACATCTGGCGCTGCCAAACTTCGTGGAGCTATTTCACAAGCTAGCACTCTAGCAGAGATTGAAGCTCTCTTACAATTGGATAAAGCTTAAAATGGTTCATACTGCTCTACTGATTATCGATATGCAAAAAGCATTTGATAGACCTATTTGGGGAGAACGAAATAACCCTCAAGCTGAACATCAATCATTGAGGGTACTGGAACACTTTCGTAAACACGGTCTTCCAGTCTTACACGTTCAACACATATCTGATAATCCCCAGTCGCAATTTCATAACAAACAAAATCAGGAGTTTAAAAGTGGATTTGAACCAGTTGCTCCAGAACCTGTCTTTCAAAAAACGGTTAATAGCTCCTTTATTGGAACAAATCTTGAAACATATTTACGAACAAATCAGATTTGTCATTTAGTCCTTGTTGGTTTGACCCTGCCTCATTGTGTATCTACTACGACACGAATGGCAGCAAATCTTGGTTTTGAAGTCACTTTACTAGCAGATGCTACTGCCAGTTTTACCCTATCTAACAAAAACGGTCAGGCCATCTCTCCTGAGACTATCCATGAGATTAATCTCCTTTCTCTACAAGATGAGTTTGCTCAAATTCTTACTACAGAAGAATTTTTAACCCAAGTACAAGTATAAAATAATCCGTCAACTCTTATTGAGCTGACGGATTTTCTTTGATTGTAAAAATTTAAATACTGAGGATTATTATTGACTCAAAGCAACACTGGAAACCTTACCATCCGCTCCTGTTGTAATTTGGATGATTTTTCCTCCACCAATTTTGGCATTATACTTACCATCGTCAAGAGTATAAGAATAACCTTTGATAGAGTAGTTTTCTTTCTTTCCATCAGTAGATTCTACTGTAAATTGACCTCCTGATGAAACTGTAATGGTTTCGCCATTTGCTCCCTTCCAATTGCCCGCTGCAGCTGAGAAATCACCATCTACCATGGTTAAAACACCCTTGTAGCGTTTATTTTGCTCTGCTTGCTTGTCTTGAAACTTGCGGTCAGTTGTAGAATCATAGCTTGATTGGTTAGACTGGGTTTGAGGAGCCTGCTGAGTTGAAGGAGCCTGAGCAGCAGTTTGTTGACTAGCTGCCTGTTGATTAGACACTTCTTGACCTTGTCTTTGCTCTGGTGTAGGTGCAACTTGTGATGGCGTTGCAGTTGCTGAAGACTGGTCGGTAGACGCCTTGGCCTTTTCAGATGAAGCTGAACTTGAGGATTTCTGAGTCTTGCTTTCTTTGCTAGAAGAAGCTACTTTAGAACTTGATGATTGGCTTGCCTTAGCAGAACTGCTTGCTTGAGTTGTTTCCTTTTTATTTCCACAAGCTCCTAATAGCAAGGTAGAAGCCAATACAGTCGCTGCTATCAACTTAATATAGGTTTTCTTTTTCATTTTTCTACTCCTTTGTAACATTTTAGAAATATAAAGAAATCTTTTTGTAATATAATTGTAACATTAGGGTTTGAATATGTCAACAATTTATCTAAACTATTTTAAAAATCTTAAATACTTTAGATACATTTACTCCTCCTACTCTTCTATTCGTAATCTAATAGAAAAAGTTCCTATTTTGTTTAAAATTTTTTAAATCGCTCTTATGTAATCGCTTGCATCTTTAAGTGTAAAGGAATATAATAACATTGAAATAGGATATTGGAGGTGCACTCTTATGCTAAATAGGTATTACAAGTATCTGCCTTGGTTGATTTTGGGAGCTTTCTGGTCTTATCAGTCTGCAATTCGCTACGCTCAGACTACATTTGATTTATTTTACTTAATAATCATTTTTATGATTGTAGATATAGCTTTATTGTATTTACACGAAACCTATTTAAAATATAAATACAAAGACTTCTTTACTCACATGTTGAGTAATCCTAAGAAAGATAGGCACATCTAATACTCAATGAAAATCAAAGAGCAAACTAGGAAACTAGCCGCAAGCTGCTAAAAACACAGTTTTGAGGTTGTAGATAAGACTGACGAAGTCAGTTACATATATCTACGGCAAGGCGACGTTGACGTGGTTTGAATTTGATTTTCGAAGAGTATAAAAGCAATCGCAACAACAAAACCATCTCATGATGGTACATAAAGAGGTCGGGAACTTTTTCCGACCTCGCTTTTTATGCAATATCAAATTTTAACTGGCCTGCTTTAACACCAATCTTAAGTGTGCTACCTTCCACTAATTCTCCCTTGAGAAGAAGTTCTGCCAACTTGTCCTCCACTTCTGTTTGTAGGGTTCTGCGAAGTGGACGAGCTCCCATCTCTGGGTCATATCCTTGATTTGCCAACAATTTCAGTGCGGAAGCTTGTAATTTCAAGTCAATACCTTTTTCAGCCAAACTTGCTACTAAAGGTTTAACCATAATCTTCACCACTTCCTGCATATGGTCGCTAGACAAGCTATGGAAGACCACCTTTTCATCAATACGGTTGATAAACTCAGGTCTATAAGCCTTTTTCAACTCTTCAAACATACGTTTTTCCATATTTTCCTGGTCAAAACGAATGTCCTTGACCCCAAAACCAACTGTCTTGTCATCACGAAGGGCAGTCGCACCAAGGTTCGATGTCATGATGATAATGGTATTTGAAAAGTCAACCTTGCGACCCTTGCTATCGGTCAAGACACCATCATCCAAGACCTGCAAGAGAACATTAAAGATGTCTGGGTGAGCCTTTTCTACCTCATCAAAGAGGAGAACAGAGTATGGTTTGTTGCGAACCTTCTCGGTCAACTCCCCACCTTCTTCATACCCCACATAGCCCGGAGGAGCTCCATTAAGACGGCTAGCTGCGAATTTCTCCATATACTCACTCATATCAAAGCGGATAAGGGCTGATTCGTCGTCAAAAAGAACTTCTGCCAGAGCTTTGGCCAATTCTGTCTTACCGACACCTGTAGGCCCTAGGAACATAAAGGAACCAATCGGACGCTTATGACTGCGAATCCCTGACTGGTTGCGGCGAATCGCACGGCTAATGCTTGAAACAGCTTGATCTTGACCGATGACACGTTTGTGGAGTTCCGCTTCCAAGTTCAAGTATTTCTTAGCGTCAGTTTGAGTCAGTTTTTGGACTGGAATGCCTGACAAGCGACTCAAGGTGGTCAAAATATCAGACTCTGTCACCAAGTCTTTATAGACAGGCGCTTCCTCTTCTTTTGCAATTAGCTGGGCTGCCTGTTTCCACTTGCCATCCATCAGGGCCTTATCAGCTGGACTCAAACCAGAATCGTCTGCTTTTACATGCTTAGCCTTATTTTGCACTGTTGCTGCCGCTTCATCCAAGAGGTCGATAGCAGAGTCTGGCAAGTGACGGCTAGTCAAGTAACGATGAGCCATCTTGACAGCTGTTTCAACCGCTTCATCTGTGATTTGCACACGGTGATGTTTCTCATAAGTCGCCTTCAAGCCTTGCAAAATGATCATGCTGTCTGCAACACTTGGCTCTTCAATCGTCACTTTGGCGAATCGACGAGAAAGGGCTGCATCTTTTTCGATATGTTTTTGATATTCTTCTTGAGTGGTCGCACCAACCGTTCTCAAAGTTCCACGCGCCAAGGCTGGCTTCAAGATATTGGCCGCATCCAGAGTTGAGTCAATTCCACTACCAGAACCCATGATGGTGTGGAGTTCATCGATAAAGAGGATGACTTGCCCATCTTCTTCAATATCCTTAATGATATTGTTCATGCGCTCTTCAAAGTCACCACGGAAGCGTGTCCCTGCAACGACATTCATCAAATCCAGCTCTAACACGCGCATCTTAGCCATTTCCGCAGGTACATCACCACTAGCAATACGCTGAGCGAGCCCAAGCGCCAAGGCTGTTTTCCCGACACCAGCATCCCCAACCAAGACAGGATTGTTCTTGGTCTTACGACTCAAGATTTGAATCATACGCGAGATTTCCTTGTCCCGACCGATGACTGGCTCCAACTTACCAGAACGAGCTTGCTCTGTCAAATCATGCGTATAGTCCTCGAGACCACCGCTCGGAGTCTGGGGCATGCCCATCATATTAGCCATAGAATTTTGCTTATCAGCTACTGTACGATGGCGTTGACGTAAAGCTTTAAGGTCTTCACGAGTCCAGCCTGCACGTTCTTCTAAATTGCGACGAAGGGCAGCAATCTTGACCTGATCTTTCTTGTCTTCATAAGAAAAACCAGCCCTCTCCAAGATACGAGTCGCCAAGGCATTGCCATCATGCAAAATCGCATAAAGGACATGCTCTGTCCCTAGCACCTTAGCATGGACCACTGACGCTACATATTCTGCCTCATCAAAGAGGACCTGCAAACGGTGAGAAAACGGCAATTCCGTAAAGGTTTCATCCTGGCTATAGTCCGTTTCAGTCAGTTCCAAAGCGACCTCTTCTAAACGGTCCATCTCATATGGATAATCATTTAAAGTTGCCCCTGCCACACTATAACTGTGATTGGACATGGCAATCAACAAGTACCAAGACTCTAGGTAACGAGCTCCAAAATGGCCAGCAACCATGTAGGCACTTTCGATACATTCATTCAATGCTTTTGAATAGTTCATCTTACTTCCCTTTTCTATCTACCTCTTGTATGACCTGTCGTAACATATTAGCACGAACAACTGGAGCTTCTTCTCCTAGAACGCGATCCAAAGCTACTGCTAGTAGCAAATTCATCTCCTGCTTGGTCATCAATTCCTGCTCAACCAAAAGCTGCAGAATATCTTCATAAATTTCTTGACTAACTCGCTCACCAATTGAGTAAAGCAGCTCCCGGAGCATTTCATGATGACTAGAAAACTCAATCCGTCCTATACGAATGTAGCCTCCGCCACCACGCTTACTTTCAACCAAGTAGCCCCTACTTTCCGTAAAGCGTGTCTTGATCACATAGTTGATCTGACTAGGAACAACCTGAAAGGTATCTGCCAACTGACTCCGTTGCAACTCCACGATACCAGATTGATCTAAAATCGCCTTGATGTAGGCCTCAATATGATCCGATGTATTTTTAAATCTCATTACAAACCCACCTCTCTCTTTGAACCTTGACTATCTTTGACTATTATACCGAAATTTTCTCATTTTTAAAAGAAAAAGGGCGCTGGTAAAGGATAATCTTCACCAACTCCCTATTTTTCTACTTATTCTAAGCCTAATTCTGCTAAGATTTGACGTTTGTAGGCAATCTTTTGGACTTCCTTGTCCTCATCTCCAGACCAATCTAGTTTAATTTCTGAAACAATCTGCCCAGGGCGATTTTTCAAGATATAGATGCGGTCGCTGAGATTGAGGGCCTCCTCGATACTATGAGTAATAATCAAGGTTGTTAGCTGCAACTGCTTGTGAATCTCAAGGTACCAAGCGTGGAGTTCCATCTTGGTCATCTCATCCAAGGCGCTAAAGGCCTCGTCTAAGAGAAAGATCTTGTGCCCGAAAAGGTAGGTTCGAAGCAAGGCTACACGCTGACGCATCCCACCACTGAGTTCATGAGGATACTTGTCTCGTACAGCCGTCAACTGGAAGGTCGCAAGAATTTCATCCGCACGAGCAATGGCTTCCGCCTTATTCACCTTTTGAATCAAGAGAGGCAGAATGATATTGCCAAGCACCGTCTTGTGCTCCAAGAGCAAATCCTTTTGCAACATATAACTCACGCGCCCCTTGGGATTTTCTTCACCATCAAGGACAATTCTCCCTGACTGAACTTCTAAAATCCCCGCAATTAAGTTGAAAAGCGTAGTCTTACCTACACCACTTGGGCCTAGGATAGAAACCACTTCACCTGAAGTCACTTTCAGATTGATATCCTCTAAAATCCTCTCTTGACCATAGGCATAACTGACGTGTTCTAGTCTAATTTCTGTCATTATTTCACAAATTCGTTGGTGAAGCCTTTGTCTGTCAAATCTTCTTTAAGGATACCATTTTCTTTGTCCCATTTGTAGAAGGCATTCCAGCGAGTTGCATCAAATTGCCCCCATTTTTCCTTGTCGCTTGCGTATTCTTTTGACAAGTATTTTTGAGATTCGATGACAAAGTCACGTTTTTCTTTGAGCTCAGGAGCATTCTTAATCAAGATATCTGCCGCTTCTTCTGGATGCTCCATGGCATATTGGTAACCTTTTTTGATAGCTTGGATGACTTTACGTGCTTCTTCTTTGTTATCTTTCAAATAGTCGTTGTTGGCGATGATAACTGGTGAGTAGTAATCAAATTCCTTGACGTAGTCTTTCAAATACATGAAGTTAGCCTCTACACCTTGAGATTTTGCAAGGATACCATCCCATCCGTAGTAGATCCATGCAGTATCAAATACTCCATTAGCAATCGGTGTGATAGAGTTTGAGTCGTTATTTGGTACTTTTTCAACCTTCTCAAAGTCCCCACCTTGTGATTCTACCAAGGTTTTCAACATAGCAAGTTCAGTTGGGTCATTCCAAGTCCCGTATTTCTTACCAACTAAGTCTTTTGGACTAGCTACATTGTCAGATTTACGAGAGATGATTCCTGATGTATTGTGCTCTACGATAGCTGCAACGGCAGTGATTCCTGCACCTTTTTCCAATTTTTTAGCCATGTAGTCTTGGAAATACACTGCAAATGGTGCCTTACCGTTAATAACCAAGTCAGAAGAACTTTCTTCTGGTGGCAATTTCAAATCAACATCCACTCCAGCTTCCTTGAAGTAGCCTTTTTCCTTGGCAACATAAAGTCCTGTGTGATTAGTATTTGGTGTCCAGTCTAGGATAAAGTCAATCTTCTTGAGTTCTGCCTCTTTGTTGTCCTTAGAAGCAGTTCCTTGACCACAGGCCACAAGCACAACAGCTACAAGAGCTGTCACAAGCGTTAAAAACACTTTCCATGTTTTGTTCATTTTGATTTCCTCTTTTCTTTTTCAGAAACATTCTAATTCTACGAACGTTTCCATTTAATAACATATTTTTCACTAATATCGACCAATTTCATACCAAGAAGGCTGATAATCGATACCAGAATAATAATAGCAAACATGGTATCATACTGAAACAGTTTCTTGGACTGAATCATGTAGACACCTAGTCCTTCAAAGCCTCCCAACCACTCAGATACCACTGTTGTGATAAAGGCGTAGGAGACACTAACCCTCAGACCTGCATAAAAGTAAGGCAGACTGACAGGAATTTTAAAATGCCACAGGATTTGCCAAGGCTTGGCCCGCATCAGACTAAACAAGGTCAGCATATCCTTGTCACAATGCCTAAAACCATCCAAAATGCTGACGATGATAGGAAAGGTTGTCGTCAAGATAATCAAGACAATCTTGGGCAAAATCCCATAACCTAGCCACAAGACCAAGATAGGAGCTATGGCAATAGTCGGAATAGTCTGAACGACCACCATCATTGGGTAAATCAGGTCATTGAGCCAAGTCAAACTATCCATAAGTACAGCCATGAGACAGGCAATCAAGACTCCTAGAACCAACCCCAGTAAAGCCACTCTCAATGTGGCCCAGCTATGGTGCCAGAGAAATTCTCTGTCACGAACAAAGGCCTGAAGAATTTCAAAAGGTGTCGGCAGGATAAACTTAGGGAGAAGTTTAAGAAAACCTGCTAACTGCCAGATTGACAAGACTCCCAGAAAACCTAATAGACTAATGTGTCGTCTCAGTATACTTTTCAAGTTTCTCATCAATACTTAAAATCTCTCCTACATTTATTTTGACATTGGCAAAGACATTGTCTGCCTCCTGTCCTGCTACTTCCAACGCTTCTTTGAGAATGCGCATAAGCTCATCAAACTCCCCTTCCAAGACCGTTTCAAATGGTGTCACCACCATGGTCACTTCTTGAGCTTGCAGATAGGCAATGACCTGATCGATTACGTAAATCCGATCAATCCCCTGTGCTAGGGGTAAAACTTGCAAGGCGATGCTTGCTTTCATAAAAACCTCCTCTTCTCGTTTTCCTTTGACAAAAAGAAAAACCTTTACCATATATGGAAAAGGTCAAGAATAGACTAAGTATCGTTCCCTACGCTGGCATTACCCAGATCAGGTGCGGTCGAAGTTTAACACTTCCTCTCAGACTGTACACAGACTCCCATATATTATATGGACATATGATAGCGCAAAATTAAAAAAATGTCAAGGAAACTGCTTACAGAAAAAGTAGGAAAAATTTCCTACTTTTTCTATACTCTTACACCATCACTATTTACTCTGTAGCCATCCACCGTCGTATTAACAGCTAAGGCGCCTGAAGAGTAAGAATAATACCACTTACCAGAGACTTGATACCATCCTGTTTTCATTGCCCCTGAACTATCTAGATAATACCACACCCCATTTTCCTTTAGCCATCCTGTCTGCATTTCACCAGATGATTTCAAATAATACCAGCTAGAACCATCCTTCAACCAGCCTGTTGATTTAGACCCATTTGATTTGAAATGATACCAACTACCATTTATTTTCTTCCAACCGACAGTCAGAACATCGTTGGAACTATCTTCTGGTTGATTCTGCGATGAAGAAACCTCCTCTAACTGGATATAGCGACGACTTCCACTATAAGATATATAACTCAACCACTTGTACCCATCTTTTTCAAGTACCTGATCATAATGAACACTCTCACCTGGAGAATAATAGGCAATTGAGGCTGCACTAGCTAAAGGTTGATTTTTAATAGCTGCCTTATTCTTAAAATAATGTGTTCCTCCTGTCGAAGACAACGGTTGACTATCGAATACTTTGCCACTACTTACTACATTACCCCCATCCAAATCTTTAAAATGAATAAATCCTGTCATCGTATTGGCTTTTATAATTCGTTTATTATAGGATCCTGTATAACCATAGTTGTATTCCTCAATTTCTATATTATCCCCCATTACATTTGAAACCCAGGCAACATGACCATATCCACCTGCAGTAGACCAAGCAATCGATCCAATCGTTGGTACACTATCTACACGATAACCTTCACGACGAGCACGATAGCCCCATTCATTCGCATTTCCATAAGCGCCTGTAATCTCAAAACCATTGACACTACTCAAGCGAAAGGCTGCAAATGAAGTACACTGACGAGAGTACATGCGCCACTTATCAATTTCCTGACTCCCATTTTTATAGTAAGCAGGATAATCATCCCCACGCGCAATCGATCCATTTCCTCCAGAATAGGCATATACACTATCACTCGCTGCTAGCATCAATCCTACTACTAAAAAAGGAACAACCTTTTTAACTGACTTTCTCAAAGAAAATCCTGTCTCTGTTACTTTGAATGGTAAAACTTTCATTCTTCCTCCTTGAAAAATAATATAAATCGAAGATTACCTTCACTTAAACTATTCGGAGAAAAAAGAAAAAGTGAGAAAATTTCTCACTTTAGTCAAGATAATGAATCAAATTCTTTTCTGTAAGGATATCTGAGTAAGTAAAGGACTCAACATAAACATTAGCTTGTTTATCTCCTTCAACGTTCCCAAATTCCACGATAAATAGGGATGGATAAACTTCAATTAGCTTACCCAATCTATTTTTTTGGCGCTTACGCCCATTTTCCAAAGTCATTTCAATTACATGACCCTCATGCGCCTTGATTTCCTCTTTAATTTTTTTCATCTTAGCTACATCTGTAAATGCATCTGTCATCTTATTTCCTCCCTTTTTGAAATACTTGAAAATTTATTGTATTCTTTTTGGAAAATTAATTCCACTGTTCCACGAGCTCCGCTACGGTTTTTCTCGATAATAACTTCTACCTTATTATTTGGTATACCTTCCTCTTCTTCACCACCACGCTCATAGTAATCGTCACGATAAAGAAAGGCTACGATATCAGCGTCCTGCTCGATAGACCCAGATTCACGAATATCAGACAAGACCGGTCTCTTATCCTGACGTTGTTCTACACCACGAGACAACTGACTCAGAGCAATTACGGGAACTTTCAGTTCTTTTGCTAGAATTTTCAACTGACGTGAAATTTCTGAAACTTCTTGTTGACGATTCTCTCGGCCTGTACCTGTAATCAATTGCAAGTAATCTATCAAAATCAAACCAAGATTGCCCGTTTCTTGAGCAAGTTTACGTGAGCGAGAACGAATTTCCGTAATCCGAATTCCTGGCGTATCATCAATATAGATACTTGCATTAGCTAGATTACCCTGAGCAATGGTATATTTTTGCCACTCCTCATCAGTCAATTGCCCTGTACGGATAGAATGGGATTCCACCAAACCTTCTGCCGCCAACATACGATCCACTAGACTTTCCGCACCCATTTCCAGTGAGAAAATAGCTACCGTCTTGTCCAACTTAGTCCCAATATTCTGAGCAATATTCAAGGCAAAGGCTGTCTTACCAACCGCCGGACGAGCTGCTAAGATAATCAACTCCTCCTCATGAAGACCAGTCGTCATATGATCTAAATCACGATAGCCTGTCGCAATACCTGTAATATCAGTCGTTTGTTGAGAGCGAACCTCCAGATTTCCAAAGTTGACATTCAACACATCTCGAATGTTCTTAAATCCACTTCGATTAGCATTTTCACTGACATCAATCAGTCCTTTTTCTGCCTGAGCAATGATTTCATCAGCTGGTTGTGAAGCCTCGTAAGCTTGATTGACAGACTCTGTCAACTTGGCGATTAATCGCCGTAACATAGCCTTTTCTGCAACGATTTTAGCATAATACTCCGCATTAGCAGAAGTTGGCACAGAATTGACAATCTCAACCAGGTAAGACAAGCCACCAATATTCTGCAAATCGCCTTGATTATCAAGAATGGTACGAACCGTTGTTGCATCTATGGCATCGCCACGATCGGATAAATCGACCATAGCTTGGAAAATCAAACGATGGGCATACTTAAAAAAGTCTCGAGACTCAATATATTCTCGCACAAAAACAAGCTTACTCTCATCAATAAAGATAGCCCCCAAAACGGATTGTTCAGCTAAGATATCTTGAGGTTGTACTCGTAACTCTTCTACTTCTGCCATCAGATTTCCCTTCCTTTTACAATCTTGTCAAGAAGGTGTAAACTTATCCTTCTTTCACACGAAGATTGATTACACTTGTGATATCTTGATAGATTTTCACTGGCACATCAATCAAACCAACCGCTCGAATCGGAGCTTGTACTTGAATATAACGTTTATCAATCTTAATTCCAAATTGCTTTTGCAATTCTTCTGCAATTTTCTTATTGGTAATAGAGCCAAAGGTACGACCATCTGGACCAACTTTTTCAACAAATTCTACAACAGTTTCTTCAGCTTCAAGTTGGGCTTTAATTTCTTTTGCTTCTGCAATCATCTCAGCGTGAGCTTTTTCTTCAGATTTTTGTTTACCACGAAGTTCACCTACAGCTTGGGCAGTCGCTTCTTTTGCTAGGTTCTTTTTGATAAGAAAGTTTTGTGCATACCCTGTTGGTACTTCCTTAATTTCACCTTTTTTTCCTTTTCCTTTAACATCTGCTAAAAAGATTACTTTCATTCTTCTTTCTCCTTTTCCTTTATTTCATTTAATATAATTTTTGTCAGTTTTTCACCTGCTTCTGACAAGGTTACATCTTTAATTTGAGCTGCTGCTAAATTAAAGTGGCCTCCACCTCCCAGCTCTTCCATAATCCGTTGTACATTCAGTTTACTACGACTTCGAGCTGAGATAGAGATAAATCCTTGTGTATTCTTCGCAAGAACAAAACTCGCTTCGATACCTGACATAGCCAACATGGCATCTGCTGCCTTACTAATAACAACTGTATCATAGCATTTCGAGTCCGTAGCCTCTACTATCAATACATCTGAACCTAATTTACGCCCCTGTAAAATCAGTTCATTGACCTCACGATATTCTTCAAAATCTGTCGCAGCGATTTCTTGGATAGCAATACTATCACTTCCGCGCGTTCTGAGATAGCTAGCAACATCAAATGTCCGACTAGTCACTCGTGAGGTGAAATTTTTAGTATCCAGCATCATACCAGCCATCAAGACACTTGCTTGCATACGACTCAAACGATTTTTCTTAGAATTCTGGAACTGAATCAATTCCGTTACCAACTCACTAGCACTGCTTGCACCACTTTCGATATAAGTGATAACTGCATTGTCTGGGAAATCCTGATCCCGTCTGTGGTGGTCAATAACAATAGTTTGAGTAAACAAATCATAAAATTCTTTTGATAATGTTAAGGCTGTCTTTGAATGGTCTACAAGAATCAACAGAGAACGATTAGTCACCATCCCCATTGCATCCTTAACAGACAACAACTTCGTAACTCCTTCTTTTTCTAAGAATGTAACAGCTCGTTCAATATCCGGAGACATTTGTTCTTCGTCATAAAGAGCATAACTATTTTCAGTCACATTACTAGCAAATAACTGCATACCTACAGCAGAACCCAAAGCATCCATATCTAGATTCTTGTGACCAACTACAAAAACTTGATCCACACTCCGAATCTTATCTGAAATAGCCGTCATCATAGCTCGCGTACGAGTCCGTGTACGTTTGATTGAAGCAGCAGACCCACCACCAAAATAAACTGGATTTTTCGTTTCGTTGTTTTCCTTGACAACCACCTGGTCGCCACCACGCACCTCAGCCAAGTTCAAGTTGAGCAAAGCAACTTTCCCTATCTCATCATGATTTCCATCACCATAAGAAAATCCCATACTTAAGGTCAAAGGCAACTGTCTCTGTTTCGACTCTTCTCTGAAAGCATCAATAACAGAAAATTTATCATTCATCAATCCCTCAAGTACAGTATAGTCAGTAAATAGATAAAAACGGTCCATACTTACTCGACGGGAGAACATAGAATCTTTCCCAGCAAATTCTGAAACAAAATTGGCTACAAAACTGTTAATATGACTGATATCAGACTCTGATGTTTTATCTTCTAAGTCATCGTAGTTGTCAATAGAAACGATCCCAATCACAGGTCTACTCGTTACTAACTCAACAGTCGCTTCGTATTCTCCAGACACATCAAAGAAGTAAAGAACTCCAGATACCTTGTCCATATGAACCGAATAGCGAGTCTCACCTAAGGTGGCATAAGAACCTGGATTCCCCACAGACGCCTTTATAATTGTTTGAATTAATGCAACATCAATCTCGCCCACTTCATTAGTCAAAATCAATTCAGCATAAGGATTAAACCATTCAACTTCACCTGACGATAAGTCTAGTTTAATAACTCCGACAGGCATCTGTTCTAACAAGGTTGTCAAACTTTCTTCAGCTTGGTGGTTTACATACTGGATTTGTTCTACTTCACTCCTTGAGTAGTAGTCTCTCTGATGGATGAATAGTAAAATATATGAACCCAAAATAAGTAGCAAAAGAAATAGCGTTACCAGTGTATTCGTTACAAAAACAAGTTGCACAGATAGCACTCCGAACGCCACTATTCCTAATATTAAGGGGAAAATAGGACTTACATAAAATTTTTTCATTCCAAACCTCTTGGCACCCATTATACCATAATAACCACCAAAAAGCGACTTTTTAAAAGTGTAATCAGTAATTCTATCAATTATAAGAAAAAGGAGGTTTACAATTCAGTAAACCTTCCTTTACACATATTGAAATTAAGATTCTTTAACTTCTAACAAACCAATTTCGCCATCCTCACGACGATAAATCACATTGGTTGTCTGATCTTCAACATCCACATAGATAAAGAAATCATGTCCCAACAAATCCATCTGTAGAATAGCTTCTTCCAAATCCATTGGTTTTAAATCAATTTGTTTTGAACGAACAACTCTAGATTGGACAACATTTAGATCTTCCACCAAAGCATCTGTAAATAATTGACTAGTTGCTACCTTGTTTTTATTTTTACGCTCGATTTTTGTTTTATTTTTACGAATCTGACGTTCAATTTTATCGGTTACAAGGTCAATTGAACCATACATATCTTGAGACACATCTTCTGCACGAAGAGTAATTGAGCCAAGCGGAATCGTTACTTCCACTTTCGCAGTTTTTTCACGATACACCTTCAAGTTAACTCGAGCATCCAACTCTTGTTCAGCTTGAAAATACTTTTCGATCTTTTCGAGTTTAGAAACTACATAATCACGAATTGCTTCTGTTACTTCTAGGTTTTCACCACGGATACTATATTTAATCATATGAGTACCTTCTTTCTAAACATTTTTGTTTTTCTGATTTCATTATAACGCTTTCATTTTATTTTTGCAAATTTTTTCCTCATCTTACAAGGGAAAATGTTTTCACAGACTCAGCACCCGCTTCTTCCAGCAATCTCTTCACACGATTTATAGTTGTTCCAGTAGTATAAATATCATCTATAAGTAGGATTTTTTTAGGAATAGTGACTCCACTTTTAATAAAGAAAGGAGATTCTGTCTCCAAACGCTCTGAGCGACTTTTAGAAGAACTAGCTCGCTCTTCTCTCTTTTCTAATAAATCCAGATACGCAAAGTCTGCTGCTTCAACTAAACCTTCAACCTGATTAAATCCTCTATCAGCATATCTATCAGGACTTAGGGGAATTACAACAAATTGATACTCTTTGTACTTTTTTAACTCCTCACTTAAAAATGAAGCGAACACTTTTCTTAAAAGAAAGTCTCCATCAAACTTATACCGACTGAAAAAATCCTTCATAGCTTGATTGTAAGTAAAAATCGCTCTATGACTGACCTCAACTCCTTCTTTACACCAAAGTTGACAATCTTTACACTTGGTTGACAATCCTGTTTTCATACAGTTTGGACAGTTCTCTTCTCCAATCCTCTCAAAAGTAGAGTCACAGTCTGAACAAAGACAAGTGTCATCATTCTTCAGAAGTAAGAGACTACTAAAAGTTAAAACAGCCTTCATAGTCTGCCCACACAATAAGCACTTCATAGCCCCGCCTCCTTATTCATCTGCTGAATTTCCTTAATTGCCTTTTTGATTGAAGCATTTAACCCGTCATGGAAGAAAAGCAAATCTCCTGTCGGTCTATCCATGCTTCGTCCAACTCGTCCACCAATCTGAATCAAACTAGACTTGGTAAAAAGGCGATGATTGGCCTCTACTACGAAAACATCCACACAAGGGAAGGTAACTCCACGCTCCAATATTGTCGTACTGATAAGTATTGTCAGTTCTCCATCTCGAAAAGCTTGTACCTGCTCTAATCTATCTTCTGTTACAGAAGATACAAAGCCAATTTTCTCATTTGGAAATTCCTTCTGTAAGACTTCTTTTAATTGCTCCCCTTTCTTAATCTCTGAAGCAAAAATAAGTAACGGATAACCTGTCTTTCTCTGCTTCTCAATATAGGATTTTAACTTTGGAGACAAACACTTCTTATCTAAATAGCGATTAAAATCCGATAACCAGACAGGTTTAGGAATAATCAACGGATTTCCATGAAATCTTCTAGGCAAACTCAGTCTCTTTAACTCTCCCGAGCGAACCTTCCTATCTAATTCATCTGTAGAAGTCGCTGTTAAAAAAATTCTCAATCCATTCTCCTTTACACTATTCTTGACAGCATGGTAAAGCGTGGGATTGTCAATATAAGGAAAAGCATCTACTTCATCCACTATCAGCAAATCAAAAGCTTGATAAAACTTCAGTAACTGATGGGTCGTCGCAACAACTAATGGTGTTCGAAAATATGGTTCTGATTCTCCGTGTAGCAAAGCTATCTCACAGGAAAAATACTGTTGCAAGCGCTTATACAGCTCCAAACAAACATCTATGCGAGGACTAGCCAAACAAACTGCACCACCTTCATCAATCACTTTGGCAACAACTTGGTAAATCATCTCTGTCTTTCCAGCTCCTGTTACCGCATGAACTAAGGTTGGTTCTTGCTTGTCTACTGCTTGAATTAATCCCTCTGACACCTTCTCTTGAAAAGGAGTTAATTGACCACGCCATTTAAGAACATCTTGCTTCGGAAAATCCTCCTGCGGAAAATAGTATAAAGTTTGATCACTCCTGACTCGCTTCATAATTAAGCACTCCCGACAATAGTAAGCACCGATGGGCAAATACCATTCTTCTAGAATAGGACTATCACAACGTTGACAGAACAATTTCCCCCTCTCCTTTCTCATTGCTGGAATTTTCTCCGCCAACTGACGTTCCTCTTCTGACAATTCATTCTCAGTAAACAAACGACCGAGATAATTTGAATTTACTTTCATACTTCTTTATTCGTAAAAACTAGCGCTTTAGATGATTTTTTAGTACAATTAAATCATGGAATTTAGAACAATTAAAGAGGACGGACAAGTCCAAGAAGAAATCAAAAAATCTCGCTTTATCTGTCATGCTAAGCGTGTTTATAGCGAAGAAGGGGCTCGTGACTTCATTACTGCCATCAAAAAAGAACACTACAAAGCTACGCATAACTGCTCTGCCTTCATTATTGGGGAACGTAGTGAAATCAAACGTACAAGTGATGATGGTGAGCCCAGTGGTACTGCCGGCGTTCCCATGCTTGGGGTACTAGAAAATCACAATCTCACCAATATCTGTGTGGTAGTGACACGCTACTTCGGTGGTATTAAACTAGGTGCTGGAGGATTGATTCGTGCTTACGCAGGCAGTGTTGCCTTAGCTGTCAAAGAAATTGGCATCATTGAAATAAAGGAACAGGTTGGCATTGCTATTCAAATGTCTTACACTCAGTACCAAGAATATAATAACTTCCTTAAAGAACATACTCTCATGGAGCTGGATACAAATTTTACAGATCAAGTCGATACGATGATTTATGTTGATAAAGAAGAAAAAGAAAACATTAAAGCTGCACTGGTAGAGTTTTTTAATGGAAAAGTTACTTTAACTGATCAAGGTTTACGCGAAGTTGAAGTTCCTGTAAACTTAGTGTAAACAATGGAAAAGTAGTGTTTCATTGATATTCTCACCGCTACTTAATTAACAAAATAAAAATAGGGTTGCCAAGACCTGCTAGAAAATGAACAAGTCAAAAAGAAAACGGATAGCATTTTCCTTTACACCTATTTACTATAATTAGCTTGTCACAATCGCTTGAAAATTAATGGCTTAGACCTATGATATAAAAAAATCCTATCACTTCGATAGGATTTCTATATTTTACAAATGGTATAGATAGCGTTATACTAGAAATATCTTATACAAAGAGGTATTTATATGTCTATTTATAACAACATTACTGAACTAATCGGACAAACACCGATTGTTAAACTCAACAACATTGTACCAGAAGGTGCTGCGGACGTCTATGTAAAGCTTGAAGCATTTAACCCTGGTTCATCGGTAAAAGACCGCATTGCCCTTAGCATGATTGAAAAAGCTGAACAAGACGGTATTCTGAAACCTGGTTCTACTATTGTTGAAGCAACAAGTGGAAACACTGGTATTGGGCTGTCATGGGTAGGTGCTGCTAAAGGGTATAAAGTTGTCATCGTTATGCCTGAAACTATGAGTGTAGAACGCCGTAAGATTATTCAAGCTTATGGTGCTGAACTCGTCCTTACGCCTGGTAGCGAAGGAATGAAGGGTGCTATTGCCAAGGCTCAAGAAATCGCTGCTGAACGTGATGGTTTCCTTCCTCTTCAATTCAACAATCCAGCAAATCCAGAAGTACACGAAAGAACAACAGGAGCTGAGATACTAGCTGCTTTCGGTAAAGATGGACTAGATGCCTTTGTTGCTGGAGTGGGTACCGGTGGAACGATTTCTGGTGTTTCTCATGCACTCAAATCAGCAAATCCAGGTATTCAAGTTTATGCAGTAGAAGCAGATGAATCTGCTATTCTATCTGGTGAAAAACCTGGTCCTCACAAAATTCAAGGTATCTCAGCTGGATTTATTCCTGATACACTTGATACAAATGCCTATGATGGTATCGTTCGTGTAACGTCAGATGATGCTCTGGCACTTGGCCGTGAGATTGGCGGAAAAGAAGGATTCCTTGTTGGTATTTCTTCAGCTGCAGCTATCTACGGAGCAATTGAAGTTGCTAAAAAATTAGGTACAGGTAAGAAAGTCCTTGCTCTCGCACCAGATAACGGTGAACGTTATCTCTCCACAGCACTCTATGAATTTGAAGTATAGTCTCCTAAATACATTTAGCCCTTATTATAGGGCTTTTTGTTTTAACTATTTCTAATCGAGTGAAGCTTAGCAAAAAACAATTTCAGGAGAAAATCTAAGCTCTATACAACAAAAAAAGGAAGCAATTTAGGCTCTATAATATTTGTAGTGGGTAAATCCCCTATGGATATTATGGAGCCTATTTTGTTGTAGAAAAAAAGTCCCATAAGATCTATAATGAAAAGCAACCAAACCATCATTAGAAAGAATCCTATGG
>WIJN01000021.1:0-41450 GCA_009496085.1 Streptococcus mitis
AACCAGTAGATACAACAACTCCAGGAGACAAAACACCAGTAGTTGTTGTAACTTACCCAGATGGCTCTAAGGATGAAGTTCCAGTTAAAGTAACTGTAAAAGATCCACGTAGCGATGCGGATAAGAATGAACCAAAAGCCAAGGAACAAACTGTTAAAGTTGGTGACGCACCAAAAGCAGAAGATTCAATTGCGAACTTCAAAGACCTTCCTTCAGGAACCACCGCTAAGTTCAAGGAACCAGTAGATACCACAACTCCAGGCGAAAAAACACCAGTAGTTGTTGTAACTTACCCAGATGGCTCTAAGGATGAAGTTCCAGTTAAAGTAACTGTAAAAGATCCACGTAGTGATGCAGATAAGAACGAACCAAAAGCTAAGGAACAAACTGTTAAAGTTGGTGACGCACCAAAAGCAGAAGATTCAATTGCGAACTTCAAAGACCTTCCTTCAGGAACCACCGCTAAGTTCAAGGAACCAGTAGATACCACAACTCCAGGTGAAAAAACACCAGTAGTTGTTGTAACTTACCCAGATGGCTCTAAGGATGAAGTTCCAGTTAAAGTAACTGTAAAAGATTCAAGTGTACTAACTCAACAAGAAATTACAGCAGACCCAGGTACTGCTAAAGCAAGCAAAGATGGTAAGACATCGGATGAAAGTGCACCAAAATTAGCAACTAAAGATCCAGCAATTACTCCAGTAGTGAACCCATCAACTAAGAAAGTAGGAGCAAAAGAATTGCCAAATACTGGGACAGAGAAATCTAACGCTTCCCTTGGTCTTGTCTTACTTACAGCAGTTACAGGTGGACTTCTCTTCGCTAAAAAACGCAAGGAAGAAGAGTAAAACATTACTCTGATAAAGCAAACTTGAGAATCTTGATTCTATGGGTTTGCTAGCAAAGAGTTTGTGACTGAAAGTCACATAAATTAAAAAGCTAGAGTTCCGCAATTGGAAATCTCTAGCTTTTTTGTGGCTGAGAACTATTTTATCCCAGACTCTTTTAAATAGTTTAAAACATTTTCCAGATTTTCTAAGGACACCTTGGCAAATTGATAAGGACAGGCATCCAAGTAAGCTGCTTCAAAGAAGTCCAAGCCCAGTTGACTGTGTTTGAGACTGGCAATTTTAGGGTATCGTCTGAGATCAAGCAATACACCATCGTGAAGAGTAAAATGAGGAAGGGGACAAGGAGTGTTACCTAGTCTTTCCTCGATTTGTTTTTGGTAAGTTTCTTGATTGGACAAGCGAGCCAGACGATTTTTCTCAAACAATTGACTGTCAATATAGAGTGACAGGGCTTTTTGCATGATGAGATTGCTGTCGTAGTCTAGGATATTTTTGTAGGCTACAAAGGCTTCCTTGATAGCATTTGGAAGGATGAGTGCTGTTATCCGCAGGGCTGGAAAGAGGCTGGTTGAGAAAGACTTGATATAAATGACGCGCTCCTCTGTATCTAGATAGTGGAAGGTCTGGCCCTTTTTAGAGTCCAAGTCACCTAGATAGTCGTCCTCTACGATATAAACACCATACTTAGCTGCTAAGTCAAGAATGGCTCGTTTGTCCTGCTCAGAATAGGAATGCCCCAGAGGATAGTGAAAACGAGGAATGGTGTAGAAAAACTTAATTTTTCCTGTTTTGAAGTGACCTTCCAGCTCCTCCAAGTCAATCCCATCAATGCCTCGTTCAATCGTTTGATAGTCTAAGCTCTGAGCAATCAAGAGGCGATTCATCCGATGGTAGGTCGGCTGTTCCACCAAGATTTCCTTTGCTTGGCTAGGAAAGGATATTTGAGAAAGGATAAAAAGGGCTTGTTGGGTTCCAGAAGTCAGTACCAGTTGGTCAGCCTTGCAGTAGAGGGCTTGGTCAAAGAGCAGTTTATGAATGGATTGTCTTAAGTCTTCTAAACCTTCTTGGTTGTCATAGTAGTTGAAGAGGTAGTTTTCCCGGCCAATTAAGGTTTCATTGACACAGAGTCGGAAATCGTCATAGGCACTGGCATGTTCGTCGGTAACCTCGATTTCAAGGTCCTGATGTTGCCCTTGTTCTAATACATAGTAGCCACTCTGGGGCTTGGCATAGAGGTATTGTTCGTGCCGTAATTCCAGCAGGGCTCGTTGAATGGTGTCCTTGCTACAGTGAAAGTCAAGGCTCAGTTGACGGATAGAAGGCAGGCGGCTTCCCGTCGAAAATCGTCCAGACTCGATACCATTTTTTAGATAGGAAACGACCTCTTGATACTTGCTTTGTTTCTTCATTCCAGACCTCCCTTGATTTTGTTACATTGTACCTTTTTTTTTCCTTCTTGGCAATGTTTAGAGTGTTTCTCTCGTTCACATCTAGGGGCAAATGTGGTATACTTAGGAGTAACATTTATAGAATAACAGACAAGAAAGTGAATGGATAAGAACGTGCAGGAACCAGTGAAATTATTTCAATACAATACCCTTGGAGCCTTGATGGCTGGCCTTTATGGTGGTACCATGACAGTAGGAGAATTGCTAGAGCATGGAGACCTTGGTTTGGGAACCTTGGATTCCATTGATGGAGAATTGATTGTCTTAGATGGCAAGGCTTATCAGGCCAAAGGATCAGGAGAGCAACCAGAAATTGTGGAAGTATCACCAGATGCCCTTATTCCTTACGCAGCAGTAGTACCTCATCAGGCAGAGGTCATTTTCCGCCAGCGCTTTGAGATGACAGACAAGGAATTGGAAGAACGAATTGAGTCTTATTATGATGGGGAAAATCTTTTCCGCTCTATCAAGATTCGTGGGGAATTTTCGCATATGCATGTGCGCATGATTCCCAAGTCGACACCAGATACCAAGTTTGCTGATGTCGCAACCCATCAACCTGAATATAGTCGTGACAATGTTGCGGGAACCATCGTTGGTTTCTGGACGCCAGAGATTTTTCATGGTGTCAGTGTGGCAGGCTACCATCTGCACTTCATCTCAGATGATTTGACCTTCGGTGGGCATGTCATGGACTTTGTCATCAAGGAAGGCATTATCGAGGTGGGAGCAGTTGACCAGTTGGACCAACGTTTCCCAGTCCAAGATCGTCAATACTTGTTTGCTAAGTTCAATGTTGACGAGATGAAAAAAGATATTGAAAAGGCGGAATAGGAGAAGAAAATGACCATTCATATTATCATTACCATGGTGTTGTTGCTGGCTTTCTTGATAGGGAGCATTTGGTATGCCAAAAAGAAATACCAGATTAATTTAGCTGTCTTGGGCTTGGGGGCTGTTGCCTTCTTTGTCTCTTCACAGATTTTGGAAAAACTGGTGCATATCTTGGTTTTACATCCTCAAAAAGACGGTAGTATTGCCCTCTTGCAAGACCATCCGCTTGTCTATATCATTTATGGCCTAGCTATGGCAGCATTTTTTGAGGAAACGGCTCGCCTTGTTTTCTTCAAATGGTTGGAGAAAAAGAGAAGTTTGGAAAAGGCAGATGCCTTGGCTTATGGATTGGGACATGGTGGCTTGGAATTGATTTTCCTGGGCCTTACTAGTTTGATTAATCTCTACATCGTTCTCTCAGCAGTTCAAACTCAGAATCCACAGGTTATGCAATTGCTGTCTGACAATATGTTGAAAACCATCCAGTCGCTATCAGTCTGGCAGATTTATTTGCTTGGTTTTGAACGAATTTTGGCCTTAGGTTTCCAATTGCTTTTGACAGTTTGGGTTTACCAAGCTGTTCGCCAGAAAAAATGGATTTATCTCCTAGCAGCCTATGGTCTACATGCCTTCTTTGACCTAGTACCATCTCTAGCTCAAGTAGGATGGATTACAAGTCCAGTCTTGGTTGAAGTTGTCCTAGCACTTGAACTTGTTCTGGTTGCCTATGGAACAAAGGCTATCTTTTGCAAAAAATCATAAAAAGGGGGGAAACCTCTTTTTATGTGCAAAAACCAAACAAGGTCTTTTTCTGGTCGTCAAATGGTCTTAAAAATGGTATAATGGAATGAATTTTGTAAAAGGAAGAGTAACATGTCTGTAAGAGAAAAAATGCTTGAAATCTTAGAAGGAATTGATATCCGTTTTAAGGAACCCTTGCATAGCTATAGTTATACAAAAGTAGGTGGAGAGGCTGATTATCTGGTCTTTCCACGAAATCGTTTTGAGTTGGCTCGCGTTGTTAAATTTGCCAACCAAGAAAATATTCCTTGGATGGTTCTTGGAAATGCTAGTAACATCATAGTTCGTGATGGTGGGATTCGTGGATTTGTCATCTTGTGTGACAAGCTCAATAATGTTTCAGTTGATGGCTACACCATTGAAGCAGAAGCTGGGGCTAATTTGATTGAAACGACTCGCATTGCCCTTCGTCATAGCTTGACTGGTTTTGAGTTTGCTTGTGGCATTCCAGGGAGCGTCGGTGGTGCTGTCTTTATGAATGCGGGAGCCTATGGTGGCGAGATTGCCCACATCTTGCAGTCTTGTAAGGTCTTGACCAAGGATGGAGAAATCGAGACCTTGTCTGCCAAGGACTTGGCTTTTGGTTACCGCCATTCAGCCATTCAGGAATCTGGTGCAGTTGTCTTGTCAGCTAAATTTGCTCTTGCTCCAGGAAGCCATCAGGTTATCAAGCAAGAAATGGACCGCTTGACGCATCTACGTGAACTCAAGCAACCTTTAGAATATCCATCTTGTGGCTCGGTCTTTAAGCGTCCAGTAGGTCATTTTGCAGGTCAATTAATTTCAGAAGCCGGCTTGAAAGGCTATCGTATCGGTGGTGTAGAAGTGTCAGAAAAGCACGCAGGATTTATGATCAATGTCGCAGATGGAACAGCCAAAGACTACGAGGACTTGATTGAGTCTGTGATTGAAAAAGTTAAGGAGCACTCAGGTGTTACTCTAGAAAGAGAAGTCCGTATCTTGGGTGAAAGCAAGTAGGAAGCTGTAGTTGAAAAGCTGCTGCTATGTCATGGAAAGGGGGTGAAAGCCTATCGGTAGCGAAGATGTATGCAGGTGGTTTTACTCCCTGCAAGAGGTAGTGGCGGCCTGACAGAGCCCTGATCTGTTAATCTATGAAAAAGAAGGAATTTATGCCAATTGAAAAAACCAATTATCGAATTCAAAAACGTCTCTAAAGTTTTTGAAGACAGCAACACCAAGGTTCTCAAAGACATCAACTTTGAGTTGGAAGAAGGGAAATTCTACACCCTTCTAGGCGCATCTGGTTCAGGAAAATCAACCATCCTAAACATCATTGCAGGTTTACTGGATGCGACGACAGGAGATATCATGCTAGACGGTGTTCGAATTAATGATATCCCAACCAACAAGCGAGACGTCCATACCGTCTTTCAATCCTATGCCTTGTTCCCACATATGAATGTGTTTGAAAATGTTGCCTTTCCGCTCCGCTTGCGTAAGATTGACAAGAAAGAAATCGAGCAACGTGTTACTGAAGTTCTCAAGATGGTTCAGTTGGAAGGTTATGAAAAACGTTCCATCCGCAAACTTTCTGGAGGACAACGTCAGCGTGTGGCTATTGCCCGCGCTATCATCAACCAACCCCGTGTGGTCTTGTTGGACGAGCCTTTATCAGCGCTAGACTTGAAATTAAGAACAGACATGCAGTATGAACTGCGTGAACTGCAACAACGATTGGGCATTACCTTTGTCTTTGTCACCCACGATCAGGAAGAAGCTCTTGCCATGAGTGATTGGATTTTTGTCATGAATGACGGAGAGATTGTCCAGTCAGGAACACCTGTGGATATCTACGATGAGCCAATCAACCACTTTGTTGCTACCTTTATCGGGGAGTCAAATATCTTGCCAGGAACCATGATTGAGGACTACTTGGTTGAGTTTAACGGCAAACGCTTTGAAGCGGTCGATGGTGGGATGAAGCCAAATGAACCTGTTGAGGTTGTTATTCGTCCAGAGGACTTGCGTATTACCCTTCCTGAAGAAGGCAAGCTCCAAGTTAAGGTGGATACGCAACTTTTCCGTGGGGTTCACTATGAAATTATCGCCTATGACGAACTTGGAAATGAATGGATGATCCACTCGACTCGTAAGGCCATCGTGGGTGAGGAAATTGGTCTGGACTTTGAACCAGAAGACATCCATATCATGCGTCTCAACGAAACCGAGGAAGAGTTCGATGCCCGTATCGAAGAATACGTGGAAATTGAAGAGCAAGAAGCAGGTTTGATCAACGCTATCGAGGAGGAAAGAGATGAAGAAAACAAGCTCTAAACTCTTTGTAGTGCCCTACATGCTCTGGATTGCCCTCTTTGTGTTGGCACCCTTGGTCTTGATTTTCGGTCAATCCTTTTTCAATATCGAAGGCCAGTTTAGCTTAGAAAACTATAAATCTTACTTTGCGTCACAAAACTTGACTTACCTCAAAATGAGCTTTAACTCTGTGCTTTATGCAGGAATTGTGACCTTTGTGACCTTGCTTATCAGCTATCCGACAGCCCTCTTTTTGACCCGTCTCAAGCACCGTCAACTCTGGCTCATGCTGATTATCCTGCCAACCTGGATCAATTTGCTCCTTAAAGCCTATGCTTTTATCGGGATTTTTGGTCAAAATGGCTCTATTAACCAATTCTTGGAATTTATCGGAATCGGTTCGCAACAGTTGCTCTTTACCGATTTCTCCTTTATTTTTGTCGCAAGCTACATCGAGCTTCCCTTTATGATTTTGCCGATTTTCAATGTCTTGGATGATATGGATAACAATCTCATCAATGCCAGCTACGACCTCGGTGCGACCAAGTGGGAGACCTTCCGTCATGTCATCTTCCCTCTGTCTATGAATGGTGTGCGAAGTGGAGTTCAGTCGGTCTTTATCCCCAGCTTGAGTCTCTTCATGCTGACCCGTTTGATTGGTGGGAACCGTGTTATTACGCTGGGAACGGCTATTGAACAGAATTTCCTAACCAATGACAACTACGGTATGGGTTCAACCATCGGTGTGATTCTCATCCTGACCATGTTCATTACCATGTGGGTGACTAAGGAAAGGAGAGAACGATGAAAAAATTTGCCAACCTTTATCTGGGACTGGTCTTTCTTGTCCTCTACCTGCCGATTTTTTACCTGATTGGTTATGCCTTTAACGCAGGCAACGACATGAATAACTTTACAGGTTTTAGCTTGAGCCATTTTAAAACCATGTTTGGCGATGGTCGCCTTATGTTGATTGTGACTCAGACCTTTTTCTTAGCATTTTTATCAGCCTTGATAGCGACCATTATCGGGACTTTTGGTGCCATTTACATCTACCAGTCTCGTAAGAAATACCAAGAAGCCTTTCTATCACTCAATAATATCCTCATGGTTGCGCCTGATGTTATGATTGGTGCCAGCTTCTTGATTCTCTTTACCCAACTCAAGTTTTCACTTGGCTTTTTCACCGTTCTTTCTAGTCACGTAGCCTTCTCCATTCCTATCGTGGTCTTGATGGTTTTGCCTCGTCTTAAGGAAATGAACGGTGACATGATTCATGCGGCCTATGACCTTGGTGCCAGTCAATTTCAGATGTTCAAGGAAATTATGCTTCCTTACCTGACTCCGTCTATCATTGCAGGTTATTTCATGGCCTTCACCTATTCGTTAGATGACTTTGCCGTGACCTTCTTTGTGACGGGAAATGGCTTTTCAACCTTGTCAGTCGAGATTTACTCTCGTGCTCGTAAGGGGATTTCCTTAGAAATCAATGCCCTGTCTGCCCTTGTCTTTCTCTTCAGTATTATCCTAGTTGTTGGATATTACTTTATCTCACGTGAGAAGGAGGAGCAAGCATGAAAAAACTCTATTCATTTTTAGCAGGAATTGCAGCTATTATCCTGGTCTTGTGGGGAATTGCGACGCATTTAGATAGTAAAATCAATAGTCGAGATAGTCAAAAACTGGTTATCTACAACTGGGGGGACTATATCGATCCAGAACTTTTGGAGCAATTCACAGAAGAAACAGGAATCCAAGTCCAGTATGAGACCTTTGACTCCAATGAAGCCATGTATACCAAGATTAAGCAGGGTGGAACGACTTACGATATTGCCATTCCAAGCGAATACATGATTAACAAGATGAAGGACGAAGAGCTCTTGGTTCCGCTTGACTATTCAAAACTTGAAGGTCTTGAAAATATCGGACCAGAGTTTCTCAACCAGTCCTTTGACCCAGGCAATAAATTCTCCATCCCTTACTTCTGGGGAACCTTGGGAATTGTCTACAATGAAACCATGGTAGATGAGGTGCCTGAGCATTGGGATGACCTCTGGAAGCCAGAGTATAAGAACTCTATCATGCTCTTTGATGGGGCGCGTGAGGTGCTGGGACTCGGACTAAATTCCTTCGGCTACAGCCTCAACTCCAAGGATACCCAGCAGTTGGAAGAGACAGTTGATAAGCTCTACAAACTGACTCCAAATATCAAGGCTATTGTGGCGGATGAGATGAAGGGCTACATGATCCAGAACAACGCTGCTATCGGCGTGACCTTTTCAGGGGAAGCCAGCCAAATGCTAGAAAAAAACGAAAATTTACGCTATGTGGTACCGACTGAGGCCAGCAACCTTTGGTTTGACAATATGGTCATTCCCAAAACAGTCAAAAACCAAGATGCCGCCTATGCCTTTATCAACTTTATGTTGAGACCTGAAAATGCTCTCAAGAATGCAGAGTATGTCGGTTATTCAACACCAAATCTACCAGCTAAGGAATTGCTCCCAGAGGAGAAAAAAGAAGACAAAGCCTTCTATCCAGATGCTGAAACCATGAAACACCTAGAAGTTTATGAGAAATTTGACCATAAATGGACAGGCAAATACAGTGACCTCTTCCTTCAGTTTAAAATGTATCGGAAGTAGGAGTTAGCAGTTACGAAACGAATCAGTCAAGCTGGTTCGTTTTTTCTTTTAAAAAAGTACAAAAAATAGTTGACAATTTTTTAAAAAGTGATAGAGTAGTATCCTTTATGATTTTAGGAGGGAAAGTGATAGATGAGTGATTTATTTGTACAAAAGTCGGATTACTTTTTAGGCTTATCCAGTCAGAAGATTATCATAAAAAATGGTCGAAGGGAGATTGAGAGTGAAATCTCTATTCACTTAGTAGACAATGTCTTAATCTTTGGCAAGGCTCAAGTATCAACCCAGTTATTAAGAGCTCTAGCAAAGGAAAGTATCAATGTTTACTATTTCACAGAAGAGGGAAAATTTTTAGCTTGTTTGGATTCTTTCCGGCAAGAGGATTTTGATAAGCAAGAGAAACAAGTCAGGGCTTGCCTAGACCAAGACTTTTGTCTAGCTCTTTCAAAGGAAATCGTATCTGCTAAAGTTAAGCATCAACTTTCCTTGTTGAAAAGCTATAATCAAGATGGAATCTTGTCAGTAGATGATTTTGGACGTTTTCATTTAACTCTCCAAAAAATAAAGGAGGCCGAGTCCATCTCACAGATAATGGGGTATGAAGGTCGTATTGCGAAATCTTATTTTTACTATCTGAGCTTACTAGTACCGGATTCTTTTCGTTTTTACGGTCGTAGGAGGCGGCCTGCTACGGATTCTTTCAATTGTTTACTAAATTTTGGCTACTCCATTCTTTACTCTTGCTTCTTGGGCTTGATACGGAAAAATGGCTTAAGTTATGGATTTGGTGTCCTACATCAGAGTCATGGTCATCACGCTTGTCTTACGAGCGATTTGATGGAGGAGTGGAGACCAGTCATTGTAGACAATACGATCATGCAATTGATTTTGGAAGAGAGTTTAAAAGATGAGCATTTTGAAACAAAGGCTGATGGTACTTTTATTTTAAAAGATGAGGGAAGGAAAGTATTTCTTCTAGCTATGAGAGAGAGGATGCTAGAGATACATCAGTATATCGAGCTGGATAAAAAGCGCTATTCTTTCTTTTACACGTCTGACCAGCAGATTAAGCGCTTGATTCGAGCTTTTGAACAGAAGGATAGTTATTTGTATGTAACAGCCTATACAGGAGAAGAGTGATGGGGTTATATTATCATTTATCAGGAGAAGAAAAGGAATTTGCTAAAAAGAAATCCCTCTTTTGTTTGATAATCTACGATATTATTAGCAATAAAAGAAGATTAATATTAGCTAAATTGTTAGAAGGATTTGGGATGAGAGTCCAACGCTCTTGTTTTGAAATTGATTTGGAGAAGGCTAGTTATCAACTCTTGATTCGAGAATTGGAATATTATTATGATCCTAGCGAATTTGATAACATTATTGTCTATGTTGGGAATCGAGAAGAGACTATTCGTTTGAATACCGATGATAGAGAGCTAGAAGAAGCAGATTGTTTGTTTTTTTGATGTGAAAACTCTTACAATTTATGGTATACTATAATTAGTTTCCAAATAGGTTATATCTTGTGTTTGTTTTTAAATCCAACCACAAAATATGGGTATAAGAACCTATCTGCCTCGAGAGGGGACGGAAACTCCGCTGGTTTTTCAGCTTTTGGTTCCACTGGTTTTTCGTATAAGAACCTATCTGCCTCGAGAGGGGACGGAAAGTCAATTCCTGCTTATTCATCTTCCAACTCCTCAACTCAGTAGAACACCCTATTCACCTCGGTAGGGGCCGGAAACTCATATACTCTTCCTGATATGCTTTATTCGATAATACCAGTAAGACAACCTATCTACCTCGCGAGGGGCCGGAAACCGGTTTTTTCTCTAGGTTTATTAATAAATCCAATAGTATAAGAACCTATCTACCTCGGTAGGGGCCGGAAACGTCGTAATTTTTTCCATTGTCTTAGTTTGAACAGTATAAGAACCTATCTACCTCGCGAGGGGCCGGAAACGCAATTTTGTCAGCGATTTCTTTGAGTGTGTCAAGTAGAACACCCTATTCACCTTGCGAGGGGCCGGAAACTCTTTTTCTTGTTCCTGCTTAGCAGTATCAATTTCTTGGTAGAACACCCTATTCACCTCGTGAGGGGCCGGAAACCCCTTGTTATCCGCTCCCAATGCCTGAGCGAATGCAATCCGTAAGACAACCTATTGACCTCGAAAGGGGCCGGAAACTTCATCAAAATCATATTTAGATATAATTCATTGTATAAGAACCTATCCACCTTGCGAGGGGCCGGAAACGTTTTATTTACTCCACAACAATCAATTTTCTACAATACGTATAAGAGCCTATCTACCTCGAGAGGGGACGGAAACACCTCATCCCCAACTCTTACCTTTTCTTACTGCTCCTGTAAAACCACCCATTCACCTCAGTAGGGGACGGAAACTTTGAGCGTGGGTTTACTGAAACGTACATACGAGACATTGTAAGACAACCTATCTACCTCGCTAGGGGACGGAAACGTAATTTGAGGGGCTAAATAAAAGCCGTGACCTTAGACCACCCACTTCACCTCGGTAGAGGACGGAAACTTTTGTAGTCGTAGTTTCCAGTTAATCATATATTGTAAAGCACCCTATTCACCTCGAGAGGGGACGGAAACTATTTTTTCTATTGAATCTATAGGGTACCTAAAATGAAGTATAAGAACCTATCTACCTCGAGAGGGGCCAGAAGCTAATACCATTTACCGTCGGTATGTTTAAGCCAACGTGTATGGCCACCTATCAAACCTCGCGAGGGGCCGGAAGCTCACCAATAATCTTCTTAGTATCTGAATACGCCATTTGTATAGGCACCTATCTACCTCGCGAGGGGCCAGAAACCATGTTTTTTCCTCCTTAGAAATTATTTATAATTGTATATCCACCTATCAACCTCGAGAGGGGCCGGAAACACGCTACGCATAGGAATACGGAACGGAATCAAGTCAGTATAGATCCCTATCTACCTCGCGAGGGGACAGTTTCATAAGGGAAAAGAATTCCAAAAGTAAAAGAAAAAGTGCAATTGTATCAATAAAGGAGGCATATGAAACGCATCGAACTATTATTTAAGCGGATTGACCCATCACCGAGCGACCTATCGACAAAATTCCAAGGTTTTCTTATGGAAAACTTGGAACCAGACTATGTGACTTGGCTACATGAGCAGGAGACCAACCCCTACTCACTAAAAATCATCCATCAAAAGGACAAGACCCTATGGTCCCTTCATCTCCTGACGGATGAGGCTGTCAAGCAGATTTTGCCAGTTCTATTGGAGCTCAAGAAAGTAGAACTTCATGATTTACCAACTCTCATGGTAGAGTCTCTGTCCATGCAAGATCTCAGTTCGGAGCAACTCTTTGAGTTTTTTAATGAAAACCAAGATCGGTCACTCTACACTATACATTTTCAAACTCCAACAGGATTTCGCTCCCAGGGAGAGTACGTGCTCTTTCCGACCATGCGTCTCATCTTTCAGAGTTTGATGATGAAGTATGCACGTCTGGTCGAGAATCGTCAGGAAATCGAAGAGGAAACCTTGGACTACTTGGTCAAGCATAGTAGAATTACCAGCTATCGATTGGAATCCAGCTATTTTAAAGTCCATGGCAAAAAAATACCTGGTTTCAAGGGGAAATTGACCTTTAAGATTACAGGTCCAAATACCTTGAAAGCTTATGCTAATATGCTTCTAAAATTTGGGGAGTACTCAGGTCTCGGTATGAAAACTAGCTTAGGGATGGGAGGTTTAGAACTTGAAGAAAGAAAAGAATGATTTAGTTTATGGATCGCTTTTGCACGCTATCGGCAAGGTGATTCAAGGTTCCAGGTATGATGAGAAAGACCTGGGTACCATTGGGTCCGAATGGTTTAGACGCTTTTCGGACAATGAAAAAATAGCCCAGCAGATAGCCAAGGCGACTTCTAGTGATTTGCCGAAGGACTTAGCTCCTGATAGTTTGGTCTATATCACGTCAGCTGCTGTAAAGATTGCTTCAGGACTAAAAGGGACAGCAAGAATTCATCAAGTAAAAGAAGATTTCCTAAGCAAACAATCGGATATCTTTAATGTTTTTTCAGATAGCCCTAGTCAGCGTTATCTTGATGCGCGTCCATTAGAGCTTGACAGGGAACCAAACTATGCTAAGGAATCGAGTGAACCATCTGACCAGTCAGATTATGACTTGATAGTAGAGACCTTAGAAAAAGAGTTTGAGAGATTGGACTTTAGCCAATCTGAGATAGATACCCTTTTGAATCTCCTTGAGTCTACTCTTTCCTATGTGCCTGTTTCGACAAGAACCAAGGAATTGTCGGATATTTCTCTAGCAACCTACAGTCGTCTGACAGCTGGCTTTGCCCTAGCCATAGAGGAATATTTAGCAGACAAGAATTGCCGTGACTATGAGAAGGTACTGGGGCAAGATTTAGAAGCTTTTTATAGCGAGAAGGCCTTTTTATTAGCAAGTTTTGACTTGTCAGGGATTCAAGACTTTATCTACAATATCGCAACGGCTGGAGCAGCCAAGCAACTAAAAGCACGTTCCTTGTATCTAGATTTTATGGGGGAACATATCGCTGACAACTTACTGGAGAAGTTAGAGCTTACGAGGGCTAATCTTCTCTACGTTGGTGGAGGACACGCCTACTTTATCCTTCCAAACACCGAAAAAACTAGAGAGAGCTTGGCTCACTTTGAAGCAGAATTCAATCAGTTTTTGGTCAAGCATTTCCAGACAGGTCTATACGTAGCATTTGGTTGGAGTCCGTTTTCTGCCAATGATATGACAACGACACTGGCCGACTATCGAAAAGTCTATCAAACAACTAGTCGGATGATTTCCCAAAAGAAAATTTCTCGTTATGATGCCAAAACTCTCCTTGAACTCAACCAAGGAGGAAAAAGTTCCCAGAGAGAATGTGCTATTTGCCACTCAGTAGAAAAGCTTACCAAGTATAAAGATCAAGAGGTCTGCCATATCTGTGCAGGAATGTATCGCTTTGCCAAGGAAATACAAGAAAACTACTATATTGTGACAAAAGAAAAAGGCCTGCCGATAGGTCCGGGAGCCTATATTAGTGGTATTTCTAAAGCCGACCTTGCCAATGAAGAGTGGGACCGTGTTTATGTAAAGAATAGCTATAGTACAGATATCCTAAAAGCAACCCATGTCTTTGTCGGAGATTACAAGTATGATGAGATTTACAATTATGCTCAACTATCTCAGGATAGGGAAACTGGACAAGGGATTAAACGATTAGCAGTTGTTCGACTAGATGTGGATGATCTAGGAGCAGCCTTTATGGCTGGATTCTCCTATCAAGATGGTGGCAAGTATAATACTCTGGCACGCTCGGCGACCTTCTCTAGAAGTATGAGTCTCTTCTTTAAGGTCTATATCAACCAGTTTGCCAAAGAGAAAAAACTATCAATCATCTATGCCGGTGGAGATGATGTATTTGCTATCGGTTCCTGGCAGGATATTATTGAGTTCACTATTTGTCTCCGACAAAACTTTATCAAGTGGACAAATGGCAAATTAACCCTATCAGCAGGGATTGGCCTCTTTCCAGATAAAACTCCAGTTAGCCTCATGGCTGAAGAGACTGGAAAGTTAGAAGGAGCAGCCAAGGATAACGACAAGGATAGTATTTCCCTTTTTAAAGCAGGTAATACTTTGAAGTTGGACCAATCTTTTGACAATGTCGATTCTGAAAGAAATTATACCTTGAAATTCGACCAATTTATTGACAATGTCTATAATGGGAAACTGAAGAGCATTCGTTACTACTTTAATATCCAAGATGAACGTGGTAAGAGCTTTATCTATAAACTGATTGAGCTCCTTCGTAACTACGATCGTATGAATATTGCTCGATTAGCTTATTATTTAACTCGTTTGGAAGATCAGACACCTAAAGACAAAAAAGAAGAGTTTAGAAAGTTCAAAGATTTATTCTTTTCTTGGTATAAAGGTAGCGAAAATGAACGTAGGGAAGCAGAGATAGCTTTACTTCTATATATTTATGAGATTAGAAAGGATTCATAGATGGCAATTTTAACAGATGATAATTACGTAGATAAGGCAGAAAAGGTTATTAAATCATTGAATCGAAATACTAGGAATTTTAGAAATCCTGATGCATTCCTTTTAACAACTACACAAATTCGAAATCTACTAAATTTAACTAGTAATCTTTTTGATGAAAGTAGGATCAGAGAGTATAAGGAATTGGCTGATAAAATTGCTTATTTGAGAGTGCAGTTTGTTTATCAATCGGGCCGAGAAACTGCAGTTAAAGATTTGGTGAAAAAGGCTGAGATTCTAGATATTCTAAAAGAAATAAACAATAAGGAAAGTCTCCAACGCTTTTGCCGCTATATGGAAGCACTAGTAGCTTATTTCAGATTTTACGGAGGCGAAGATCAATGACATTTGCAAAAATTAAAATAACGGGAGAAATTCGTCTAGAGACAGGACTTCATATTGGAACAAGTAATGCCTTTGCAGCGATTGGAGCTATGGACTCACCTGTGATTAAAGATCCAATTACAAACCTACCCATTATCCCAGGGTCAAGTATCAAAGGGAAAATGCGTACCCTTCTAGCAAAAGTACATAATTCTAGACCAGCAAAGCAGCCAGGAGAAGATGGGGAAATTCTAAGTCGACTATTTGGAAATAGCTCATCTAAGCGCGATAAAATAGGTCGTTTAATTTTTAGAGATGCTTTTTTATCTAATAAAGATGAACTGGATAGCTTAGGCGCAAAGATTTATACTGAAGTAAAATTCGAAAATACCATTGATCGTATCTCTGCTGTAGCTAAACCGAGACAAATTGAGCGTGCCATCCGAGACAGTGTCTTTGGATTTGAGTTGATCTATGAGGTGACAGACAAGAGTCAAGCTCAAGTAGAAGAAGACTTCAAAGTGATTCTTGATGGATTAAAACTGTTGGAACTTGATTATTTAGGTGGTTCAGGTTCTCGTGGATATGGTAAAGTTGTTTTTGAGGATCTTAAAGCAAATACAGTTTTCGGAAACTATGATGTTAGTAGATTGAATGAACTTTTAACTACGGAGGTCTAGTATGACCTATAAGATGTATATTATGAACTTTCAGTCTGCTCACTTTGGAGCAGGTACTCTGGATAGTTCTAAAATGACTTTTGCAGCTGACCGCTTGTTTTCAGCTCTGGTATTAGAAGCAAAAAAAATGGGAAAAATGGAGGAATTCGTGTCAATAGCGGGTCAAGATGAATTTGTTTTGACTGATTCCTTTCCTTATCTGTCAGTTCCATTTTTACCTAAGCCGATAGGATTTCCAAAGTTTGAACAGCCAGACTTAACAACGGATGTCAAGAAAGTAAGACGTCAAGCAAAAATGGCAAAGAAACTTCAGTTTATCCCTTTGGATAATTTTGATTCTTATGTAAATGGAACGCTTTTTAAAGATGAAGAACACGTAGTAACAAATATTGTCACAAAAAATCAACCTCATGTGGATGGGGCTCTTTATCAAGTTTCTACTGTTAGATTTAGAGATGACTCTTCACTTTATGTGATTGCAAACGAGTCTGAGTTCTTGAATGAACTCATGACAAGCTTGCAGTATACAGGAATTGGTGGGAAGCGTTCTAGTGGCTATGGACAATTTGATTTGACTATATTAGATTTACCAGATGGCTTCAAAAATCGTCTTACCAAGGTCCATCAAGGACCTGTCATGACTTTGACAACTTCACTACCGGTTGAACATGAACTTAAAAACACAATGGAAGCTAGTTCTTATTTACTAAGTAAATCAAGTGGTTTTGCTTTTAGTACAGAAACCAATGAAAATTACCGTAAGCAGGATTTATATAAGTTTGCTTCTGGCTCTACTTTCTCTGAAACCTTTACAGGACAGATTGTGGATGTAAGACCTCTTGATTTTCCACATGAAGTATTAAATTATGCTAAACCACTATTTTTTAAGATGGAGGGAGAAAGATGAAAACAGAATATAGAACTTTTCAATTCAGCCTTCTTTCTATGGCTCCTATCCATATTGGCAGTGGTGATAAGTACACTTCTCGTGAATTTATTTATGAAAATGGGTACTTTTATTTCCCTGATATGGGTAAGTTTTATAATCGAATGGTGGAGAAAGGTTATGATCAGAAGTTTGAGCGCTTCTTACAAGAGAGAAAGCCAAGAGCAAGTAATAATCGTTTGATTTCCTTTTTAGAGGATAACCGTATTTCTGACCGTGATTTTGGTGGTTATAGAATTAAAGAGACAGGTTTGGAAACTGAAGAGAATGATAATGATTCCAAATTAGGTGCTATTAATGAAGTAGTAAAGTTTATGAGAGACCCGTTTGGGACTCCATATATTCCTGGAAGTTCATTAAAGGGTGCTATTCGAACTATTCTAATGAACACAAATCCTGACTGGAACAATAAAAAGGTGGTTGATACTCGTGGTAAACGTCCTAAGGAAAATAAAAATATGATCTCCTGGGGAGCTAAGAAAGGTAAAGAATTCAATGACTTATTTAATGCCATTCGTGTTAGTGATAGCAAACCATTTAGTAATGAGAGTCTTATTTTAGTTCAAAAATGGGACTGCTCAGCCAAGTTGCTAAAAGTAAAACCTTTACCTCTATACCGAGAAGCTATTGCTCCTTTGACTAAAGTAGAGTTTACAATTACCACAACGACAGCAGAAGCGGCAACTTTAATTGAAAAACTTGAAGATAAGGCACTAGAGTTTTATAAGGGTTATAAAAACTTTTTCCTAAAAGATTTTCCGGAAGATAAGATCCAAGATAATATTGACTATCCTATATACTTGGGTGCTGGTAGTGGAGCTTGGACAAAAACAATTTTTAAACAAGCAAATGGAATCATACAAGACTGCCACAAGAAACCGGTACAAACTAAGATGAAGGGTAAAGGCGTGTTAAAGCTTACAAAAGCACCAATGAAAAGTGTTAAAACAACACAAGCAACTCGTAAACTGATAATGAATAATGAATCCTTCTATGAAATGGGGAAAGCTAATTTCATGATTAGGGAGATTTTACAATGAAAATTTTGATATCCGCTGTTAGTGATTCCGATCCGATTAGAGGATTTCATGATGGTGCTCTGGTTCATATTGCAAGAAAGTATCGTCCAGATAAAATTATTATTGTGTATTCTGATAAGATGCTTCCTAATAAAGAGCGAAATAATAAAGTTCTTTTCTCTATATCTGAAAACTATAGACCAGAAATTATTATTCATGAAAAAATAATTATTGGTGAGGATGTCTTTATTTTCGATAAAATGTATGATGAATTCTCAAAAATAATTAATGAATGTTACTCAAAAGAAGATGAATTTATTTTGAATCTTTCTAGTGGGACACCACAGATATGCGCTGCTCTTTTTATTATCAACCGTTTGAGTGGTATAAATGTCAAAGCAGTTCAAGTTGCTTCTCCACAAAAGGGGCCAAATACAGAAGATAAACATGATCTAAGTGAAGATATTGATGATTTGATTTCATTAAATGAAGATAGTACCGATCAGTTTGTGGATCGTACTTTGGAAGATAGTGCGGAGAAATTTAGTCAGGATTTAATGAAGAAAACTATTCGTGATTTTATTACTAAATATGATTATAAAGCTAGTTTAGAGTTAGCAAATCAATTACCAGATTTTTCTGGTTTGAAAGAATCCCGTAAAAAATTGCAAAATATTGTAGATGCGCTAGATAGACAAGATATTCCCCAAACTTTAAAAAATAGAAAATGGAGTGATGAGAAGAAGAAGGTTCTCAATGCTTATCTGACAATTGAATTGCAAAAAGAACGTGGAAATTTCAGTGAAGGACTCATTAGAATTAAAACCTTGACTGAATTTATTTTGGAAGATTATATTGATAACCGTTATCCAGGATTATTGGATAGATATGTAGATGAATCAGAAAAATATTTCTTGGGAATTTGGGATTATAGTAAAATTCTCAAAGAAAAAAGAGAGTGGACTTTATATAATCAAATTAAACCGATGATTAACATGAACACTTCGCGAAATACATTGGCTCATAGATTGGATCCATTGCAATCGGAAGAATTACGTCAGTTAGGATCCGTCTTAAAAAATCTCAAGGCTTTAGTTAAAGAGCAGTATCAATTTAATGAAAAAGATTTCAATTTCTATAAAGAATTAAATAAGGAATTATTGGAATTATTAAAGTAACGAGGTGAAAGTTTGAACATTTTAATATCAGCAGTGGGAACGACAGATCCAATTAGTCATAATCGAGATGCTGCTTTGTTACATATTGCTCGCACTTATAGACCAGAGCAGATTGTTTTGGTTTATAGTGAGGAAATGCTGATTAAGCAAGACCTCATTGAGAAAGCTATTTTTTCCATAGAAGATTATCATCCTGAAGTAATGATTGAGTCAACGATTTTAAAAAATGATGAGGTTTATCTATTTGATAAAATGTACGAGGTTATGGGACAGATTGTTGAAAAATATTCTGGAACTGATCATCAATTAATCTTAAACCTATCTTCAGGAACGCCTCAGATTATTTCGGCTTTATTTGCCCTCAATCGAATCAAAGATTATAATACTCAGGCTATCCAGGTTGCAACTCCTAACAAATCAGCAAATCGACAGTATGTGCCACTTTCAAGTGAAGGTGAACAGAAGCTTTTTAACGAGAACGAGGATAACCAAAAGGATTACGAAGATCGTACCATTAAAGATGAGGCTGAAAAATTTAATCAATCTTTAATCAAACGTCATTTAAGAAATCTGATAGCTTCCTATGATTATCTTGCCGCAGAAGAACTTGTTACAAAAAAAGAATACAATAACTTACTTTCTAAAAAGAAATTATCTTTTTTACGAGCTACATTAAATGACTTTGTAAAAGTATTTAAAACGCAAGCTATTTTAAAAGATATTCAAGACTATCCATTGACAGATGTTGAGAAGAAAGCCCTTAATTACTTTTTAATGATAGAAGTCTTGAAAGAGAGAGGACAAGTAGCAGATGTCTTAATCAAATCAAAGTCTTATGTTGAATTTATCATCGAAGAAAAGATCAAAAAAGATTATCCTGATTTAATCAAATATGATGGGGCCTTACCAAAATTAAATGAAGAATACAAAGATTTTGAGAAGATTTTAGATTTTATTGATTTAGAATTTAAAAAAGCAAAAGGAATAGAAAATGAAGAGGAAAGAATTTATTCACCTCAATCAACCTTAAACCTTTTATCTTATGAAAATATTCTAACTTTTTATCAAGCCTCTCCTGACTTAATGAAGTCACTTAAGGTTATTACCAGTTTAAATAGTGAGCGAAACAAAGTTGCACATGGACTATCAGAAATCGATGGTAAATTAGTTAATTCTAAAAAATTGAACCAAACAATAGATAACTTACGTTTTGTTCTTCAGGCCACATTTAATATTGAAGATCATTATTTTGGATATTATCAAAAAATCAATGACAAATTACTAGATTTACTTCGTTCTTAACTAATAAGCAGCTTTTTGATTTTGCTTGACAAATTGTTAAGAATCTAATATAATAAGATTCGTAGAAGAAAACTATCGCTTTTAGCGTAGCCAAAGAATTACTGGTCGGTCTGTTTTGGTCAGTAGTTCGTAGATAGGCTTATTTGGGTTTTATATATTTTCCGCAAGCAGATGAATAAATATATCGTAGGAAGAGGTGTAAATAGCCTCTTTATTTTTTTGAGAAAAGGTACAGTATGTTAAGAAATTTAATTCTTAGTTACAGAACGTTGATGGATACTCAATACAAATTTACTATCACTCAGACTGTCTCCAAACAAACTACAGAAAAATATATTGAGTTAAGCTTCACGGAACCAAATTTTCATCATCTTATAGGTTTGCACAAACTAAAAGGAATAGATAAAGTTAAGTGCTTCAATGGTAATGGGGCTCAGAGGATATATAACCAAATTTTGGGAAATCATATCACTTTTTATGATTTAGATAAAGATACATCTCAGCATAAGGCTGCATTTTTATCTAGAGCAACTTCTCTGAATTTAATTTATACGATGCTAGAAAATATAAGTGTTAATTTAAAGGGATTGTACTATTTTGACCCAAATAAAATTGGGTCGAAGATTAAAGCAAAGTATTTATTGCATTTTCAACATAGAGATAAAGAATTTTATTTTTTGTTTGATAAATATGATAAGAAGGTTAAGAACACTGATATTTGCTATCCTGTTTCAGTTTTTAGAAGAAAAATACAGGCTGAGTTGCCAGAAGGGCGTAGTGCAAAACACTATGAAATGAACCAAACTCCCATTAAGCTATTGAAGGTTGAAAAAATACAGGGGGCTAGAATTGTTACATTATACGACAGATAGTTCATTTGGTTTAGAGAGCTATTTTGAGTATGACAGGTATATCAGATATCTGAGATGTAAGTCCGTTATGGGCACCAGCTAACTGTGAAGCCAATAGCAATCCTAAGCATGACGCTGGAAATAAGAATCATCAGAGGAAGGAATAGAGAAATCGTGGCTATACAAAAATAAATATTATAGCAAGATATGTATAGCAGATAAGATGGTAGTAAGTTTTGGGGGAAATCAAACGCTAATGACAGTGTCTATCTCACAAGAATCATTTTCAGTTGACGCAAGCTTAAAAAAACGATATAATAAGAAAGTTGAGAATTGATTTTCACTTGTCTTAGTCCAGAGAAATGGCGGTGCTGCGAGCCATCTAAGCTAGAAAGTCATGCTACTCAATCATACAATTGCATAAGAATAAGAGAATGACAAGTTCATTGAATGAAGGTGGTACCGCGGTTTTTCGCCCTTCGTGATATGAGCTTGTCTTTTGATTTTTGGAGGTGTTGATGAAAACATTTCTTGTCAAACAAAAGTTTCGTCTTGGAGGCGAACGCTTCGCTATCAAGGATGACAGGGGAGAAATCGCCTATCAGGTGGAGGGATCATTTTTTAAGATTCCCAAAACCTTTACCATCTATGATGCTAATGGTGAACAGGTCAGTCAGATCAGTAAAGAAATCTTGACCTTGCTTCCTCGTTTTGAGATTCAGCTTCGGGATGGCTCGAGTTTTGTCATTCGTAAGAAGTTGACCTTCTGGCGAGATAAGTATGAGTTTGATAATCTAGGTCTTCGTATCGAGGGCAATATCTGGGATTTGAATTTCAAATTGCTGGATGATCGCGATCAGCTGATTGCGGAAATCAAGAAAGAACTCTTCCATCTGACCTCTACCTATACCGTAACCGTCCTTGAGGATGATTATGCAGACCTAGTCATTTCCCTCTGTGTCGCGATTGACTATGTGGAAATGCTGGAAAGCCAATCACATTAAACAAGTAAATAAGGAGACAATATGAAACAACTATCTAGTGCACAAGTACGCCAAATGTGGCTTGATTTCTGGGCGACCAAAGGTCACTCAGTAGAACCATCAGTGAGCTTGGTTCCTGTAAATGACCCAACACTTTTGTGGATCAACTCTGGGGTAGCAACCCTTAAGAAATACTTTGACGGGACCATTATCCCTGAAAATCCACGTATTACCAATGCCCAAAAAGCCATTCGTACCAACGATATCGAGAACGTAGGGAAAACTGCTCGTCACCATACTATGTTTGAAATGTTGGGGAATTTCTCTATCGGGGATTACTTCCGTGACGAAGCCATCACTTGGGCTTATGAGCTTTTGACAAGCCCTGAATGGTTTGATTTCCCAGCTGAAAAACTTTACATGACCTACTATCCAGAAGATAAAGATTCTTACAATCGCTGGATTGAAGTAGGAGTGGACCCAAGTCACTTGATTCCAATCGAGGACAACTTCTGGGAAATCGGTGCTGGGCCTTCTGGACCTGATACAGAGATTTTCTTTGACCGTGGAGAAGCTTTTGATCCAGAAAATATCGGTATTCGTCTGCTTGCAGAAGATATCGAAAACGACCGCTATATCGAAATCTGGAACATCGTTTTGTCACAATTTAACGCAGACCCTGCTGTTCCTCGTAGTGAATACAAGGAATTGCCACACAAGAACATTGATACGGGCGCAGGTTTGGAGCGTTTGGTAGCGGTTATCCAAGGGGCTAAGACTAACTTTGAAACAGACCTCTTCATGCCAATCATTCGTGAAGTGGAGAAATTGTCTGGTAAGGTCTATGACCAGGATGGCGACAACATGAGCTTTAAGGTTATTGCTGACCACATCCGTTCCCTTTCATTTGCTATCGGCGATGGTGCCCTTCCAGGAAATGAAGGTCGTGGTTATGTCCTTCGTCGTCTCCTTCGTCGTGCGTCTATGCATGGTCAAAAATTGGGTATCAACGAGCCTTTCCTTTACAAACTCGTTCCAACTGTTGGAAAAATCATGGAAAGCTACTACCCAGAAGTTCTTGAAAAATGTGACTTTATCGAAAAAATCGTGAAGAGTGAGGAAGAATCATTTGCTCGTACTCTTCACTCAGGTCAACACTTTGCCCAAGGCATCGTAGCAGACTTGAAAGAAAAAGGTCAATCTGTCATTGCTGGTTCAGATGTCTTCAAGCTTTATGACACTTATGGATTCCCAGTTGAATTGACTGAAGAAATCGCTGAAGAAGCTGGTATGACTGTAGACCGTGAAGGTTTTGAAGCAGCCATGAAAGAACAGCAAGAACGCGCGCGTGCCTCAGCTGTTAAGGGTGGCTCAATGGGTATGCAAAATGAAACCCTTCAAAACATCACTGTAGAAAGTGTCTTCAACTACAATGCTAGCCAATTGTCTTCTAAATTGGTGGCTATCGTAGCTGACAATGCAGAAGTAGAAGCTGTGTCAGAAGGAACTGCTTCACTTATCTTTGCGGAAACGCCATTCTATGCTGAAATGGGTGGACAGGTCGCTGACCACGGACAAATCTTGGATGAGTCAGGTAAGGTCGTGGCTACTGTCACAAATGTTCAAAAAGCACCAAACGGACAAGCTCTTCATACAGTTGAAGTCCTTGCCCCACTTGCCTTGAACCAAGAATATACTTTGGCAATCGATACAAATCGTCGTCACCGTGTCATGAAAAACCACACTGCGACTCACTTGCTTCACGCTGCTCTTCACAATATCCTTGGAAACCACGCGACACAAGCAGGATCTCTTAACGAAGTTGAATTCCTTCGCTTTGACTTTACCCACTTCCAAGCAGTAACTGCAGAAGAATTGCGTGCGATTGAGCAGCAAGTCAACGAAAAAATCTGGGAAGCTCTTGAAGTGAAGACAGTTGAAACAGATATTGACACTGCCAAGGAAATGGGAGCTATGGCTCTCTTTGGTGAGAAATATGGTAAAGAAGTCCGTGTCGTGACTATCGGTGATTACTCTATCGAGCTTTGTGGTGGTACCCACGTTGGCAACACTTCTGAGATTGGTCTTTTCAAGATTGTCAAAGAAGAAGGAATCGGTTCAGGAACTCGCCGTATCTTGGCAGTGACTGGTAAGGAAGCCTTTGAAGCCTACCGTGAACAAGAAGACGCTCTTAAAGCTGTCGCAGCAACCTTGAAAGCACCTCAACTTAAAGAAGTACCTCACAAGGTAGAAGGACTTCAAGAACAACTTCGTCAACTTCAAAAAGAAAATGCTGAGTTGAAAGAAAAAGCCGCAGCTGCAGCCGCAGGCGATATCTTCAAGGATGTTAAGGAAGTCAACGGTCACCGTTATATCGCTAGCCAAGTGTCTGTATCTGATGCTGGTGCCCTTCGTACCTTTGCAGATAACTGGAAGCAGAAAGACTACTCTGATCTTCTTGTCCTAGTTGCCGCTATCGGTGACAAAGTCAATGTCCTTGTAGCAAGCAAGACAAAAGACCTTCATGCAGGAAACCTTGTCAAAGAATTGGCACCAATCGTCGATGGACGTGGTGGTGGTAAACCAGACATGGCCATGGCAGGAGGAAGCAACCAAGCTAAAATCCAAGAATTGTTGGATGCAGTAGCAGGCAAATTGTAATCAAGTAAAGATCTATCCGCTTGGATAGGTCTTTTTGTGATACAAAAAAGCCAAATCCGATTGGATCTGGCTTGATTATCATTTGCTATTATACTCAATGAAAATCAAAGAGCAAACTAGGAAACTTGTCGTAGGCTGTACTTGAGTACGGAAAGGCTACGTTGACGCGGTTTGAAGAGATTTTCGAAGAGTATTAGATTGTATTAGCTGCCCAGACACTTACCGAAGCAGCTGAGACAGGGAATTGTCCATAACCTTCCTCATCAATTGTAACTTGACCTTGGTGGTTTTCAAGTAAATCTACGAAGGTTTGGTTAGCCCATTCTTGGCCGACAAACATTGATTTGCTGTTTTCTTGGTCATTTGAGATAAGGACTGCGATTGGGGATTGATGTTCAGCACCTGAACGTACCCAACCGATACAGTTAGCATAATCAAAGTAGTCATTTTGTTCCCCATAGGCCAAATCTTTTCGGATGGTTAGGAGGCGGTCAAGGACTTCTTTGAAATCTTGTTGAGCATATTGCCCTGAAATACCATAGTAGTCTCCGTAAAAGACACATGGAAGGCCGTTTTGGCGTAACAGAATGAGGGCATAAGCTGCTGGTTTGAACCATTCTTCAACGGTAGACTCAAGAGCCTGACCTCGTTGGGTATCATGGTTATCGACAAAAGTCACAGCCTTGTCGGGTTTGAGTTCAACCAAGCTATCTGTGAAAATGCCACGAAGGTCATAGTTTGTGCCAGCTTGACTGGCTTCAAAGAGATTCTGGTGGAGACGAACATCGACAAGGTCAAAGCGTTCTTCCGTTTTTTCAAGATAGTCTAGGTTAGCTTCCTTGTCAGGGTTCCAAAATTCACCAAAAACATAGAAATCTTGACCGTATTTTTCCTTCATATCACGGATGAAATTGCCCATAAAGAAGGAGTCGATGTGCTTAACTGCATCCAAACGGAAACCAGCTACACCAGTGGTTTCCATGAACCAGTCAGCCCAGTCATAGATGTTTTGGATGACTTCAGGATGTTTAAAGTCTAGGTCAGCATACATGAGATAGTCGTAGTTTCCGTTTTCGTTATCGACCAATTCCTCGTTAGCCCAGCCCTTGTTATCACCCTGGATCAGATAAATCCCAGATTTACGACGTTTGGCATCGTAGTCTGTACCTGTGAAGTGGTACCAGTGCCAGTGGAAGTCATTATAGGTATCTTGGCGACCATCGAAGGTAAAGCTAGTCCAGCCGTTGATGGTGAAGGGTTCTCCGAGTTCGACTGTACGATCTTCAGGATCCACTTCGATAACCTGAAAGGCTTCCATGTGATCGGCTGCAGCCTTGTGATTGAGTACCACATCGGCCATAGGCTGGATTCCCTGTGCTTTTAGGGTTTGAATAGCTTGAAGATAGTCTTCTTTGAAACCGTACTTGGTACGGACTGTACCTTTTTGGCTGAACTCTCCTAGGTCGAATAAGTCATAGACTCCATAGCCGACATCTTTTTCATTGGTCGCCTTAAAAGCTGGTGGCATCCAGACATGACTGATGCCGAGATTAGCTAGGTGTTGAGCATCTTCAGTTAGATGTGTCCAGTGCTGACCGTCGTGGGGCAGATACCATTCAAAGTATTGCATGAGTGTTTGATTTTGCATGATGTTTCCTCTTACTTGTCAATCTTGTTCTTTATTCTATCATAAAGTATTGGTTAGCTCAAACGTTTGCGTAAGATAGAAAAAATATATTTTAACTACTTAAAATAAAGTGTTGATTTTTTTGTATCAAAGTGCTAGTATAACAGTATGTAATATAGATAAAGATAGGAGTTGTCCCATGATTGAATTTCAAAATGTTAGTAAGTTGTATGGTGATAAAGAGGCTTTGAGCAATCTCAATTTGCAGATTGAAAATGGGGAGATTATGGGTTTGATTGGTCATAATGGGGCTGGAAAATCGACCACTATAAAATCCCTAGTCAGTATCATTTCGTCCAGCAGTGGTCGTATTCTGGTAGACGGTCAGGATTTATCGGAAAATCGCTTGGCGATCAAACGAAAGATTGGCTACGTTGCAGACTCGCCTGACTTATTTTTACGCTTAACAGCCAATGAGTTTTGGGAATTAATCGCCTCCTCTTATGATCTGACTAGCTCTGAATTGGAAGCTAGTCTAGCTAGGCTATTAAGTGTTTTTGATTTTGCTGAAAACCGCTATCAGGTTATTGAAACCCTTTCTCACGGAATGCGTCAGAAAGTCTTTGTCATTGGGGCACTCTTGTCTGATCCTGATATTTGGGTCTTGGACGAACCCTTGACTGGTTTGGATCCCCAGGCTGCCTTTGATTTGAAGCAGATGATGAAGGAACATGCACAAAAAGGCAAGACGGTCTTGTTTTCAACTCATGTCCTAGAGGTAGCCGAGCAAGTCTGTGATCGGATTGCCATTTTGAAAAAGGGGCATTTGATTTATTGTGGTAGTGTAGAGGACTTGAGGAAAGACCATCCAGACCAGTCTTTGGAAAGTATCTATCTTAGTCTTGCTGGTAGAAAAGAGGAGGTTTCAGATGCGTCTCAAGGTCATTAAAAAATTAGTTGATATCAATATCCTCTATTCATCTCAAGAAGCTAACCTGGCTAACCTAAGAAAGAAGCAAGCTAAAAATCCTGGAAAAAAAGTAAATGTTTCCGCTAGAGTCCTAAGTTCTTACATTTTTTCCAGTCTCTTGATGCTTGTCATGTTTATAAATATAGCCTTTCGTTTTCCTTTTGAAGAAATACCAAGTTTTTTTAGTACCATGGTTGCTATTTTACTGGTGCTTGCCTTTTCAACTTCTTTCACTGCATTTTACAATGTCTTTTATGAGAGTAAGGACTTGGCATCGTATAGGCCCTATGCCTTTAAAGAATCAGAGATTATAATTGCTAAAGGACTGTCTGTTCTCTTGCCAGCTCTAGCTGGAATTGTACCAATCCTAGCTTATTTTCTAGTCCTCTATATTAGGCTAGCTCCTTCTCTTTGGCTGGGCTTGCCTTTGATGCTGCTGTCCTTGGCCTTATTATTTGTCTCTGTTACTTTAGTGATGGTAGTGGCAGTACATTTCTTGGCTCAGACTACGGTCTTCAGAAAGTATCAGTCTATTTTTTCGAATGTGATGATTGGGATAGGGGTTCTCATACCTTTAATATTTGTCCTCTTTCTACAGTCGACTTTTGGAAGTATTGTTGACAAAGTTAGAGACATTCCATTTCTCCTTTATCCTCTTCATATCTTTTACAAAATAGCAGTGGAGCCTTTTTCGACAGAAGCCATAGTGGGTCTACTAGCTTGGATAGGGCTAACTCTCTTCTTGCTTTACCTGACCAAAAAGAAGGTTTTTCCTCATTTTTATGACGTGATTCTGCTTAACAGTGAGGAGAAGGTCAAGAAAGAACGTCGCAATAAGGAGAGAATTTCAACTACTAATAAAAAGGGCTTTTTCCGTATGGTTTTACGCTACCACCTCACCCTTTTGGGACAGGGAACTGGCGTGGTTACAGTGCTTTTTACAAGTGCTTTCCTTCCTTATCTCATGATGATTGGTCTGATTTCCAAAATCCGAGATTCTCAGATAGTTCCAGACATTCATCCTCCATACTGGTTACCCTTATTTTTTATAGGATTGTTTATAGCAGTTGTCAATAACAATATCACCAGCCTGCATTCAATTGCCTTGTCCTTAGAGAGGGAAAATGTTGATTTTCTGAAGAGTTTGCCCTTTGACTTTGTTCGTTATGTGAAAGTGAAATTTTGGATTATATTTGCTGTCCAGTCCTTTTTACCAGTTCTGACTTTGCTTGGTCTTTCTCTATATCTAGGCTTGCCCATCCTTTCGATGATTTACCTCCTTGTGGCCTGGATCCTTGCCAGTGTCATCCTTTCTTGCCACCATTACCTTAAGGACGTAAAAAATCTGTCAACCAATTGGAGTAGTATTACGGACTTGGTGAACCGTTCAAATCGTATAGTAGCAATTGTTTTGATTTTGGTTTATAGTGCAATCTTAATGGCCCTTGTAATAGGGAGCTTATTCTTGGTTCAGTCTCTCGCCCCTGTCCTTGCCATCAGCTTGGGAGTAGGAGTTCTTATCCTCTTGCTTGCTCTTGCTATTTTTGGCTATCATTACTACCTGTCACGCATATTGACAGAAATAGAAAAAAGATGAGATAGTTGGTCGCCAATGTCATTAAGTTAAGAAATTCAAATACAATTCTGTATTTGGGTTTCTTTTTTATGTGATAAACTTATAGTTAAGGAGGGATTTCCCATGATAAAACAAATAAAAGCCCACTTGAATAATAGTATTCAGAGTATCATTGGTCAAAAAGTTGAGTGCGTCAAACAAGATGAACAGGCCTTTACTCGTAAAAGAAGTTTATCACTAGAAACTATGATTCGTACCATTCTGGGAATGGGAGGGAAATCATTGTCAAAAGAATTACTAGATGCCAAACTGACAGTTTCAAATTCAGCCTTTGTTCAAAGGCGCTATCAGATAAAACCTGAAGCGTTCTATACCCTATTTAAAGAATTTACAGCACCTATTCCACTTAATACTGATTTTCCAATATTCGCTGCAGATGGGAGTGATATCTGTATTCCTCGAAATCCCATGGATACAGAAACCTCTATCCAAACCCAAACGGATGTTAAATCCTATAATCTCATGCACATAAATGCCCTATACGACTTGACGACTGGAGTGTATCGAGATGTTTCTATTCAAGACAAACATACGCAACATGAGCGCTTAGATCTGATTCAGATGATGGAGTCTTCTCCCTTTCGATAAAGCTCTTGTTATCATGGATAGAGGCTATGAAAGTTACAATCTCATGGCTCATTTTCAAGAAAAAGGTTGGCTTTACATCATCCGTATTCGAGATGGAAAACAATCCATGCGTTCCTCCTTCAACTTGCCAAATACAGAGTGTTTTGATCAAAAATTTTCTCTAAAATTATCACGAAAGCAAACCAATCAGCTCAAAAAACTTTATCGCAACTGTCCCAATGACTATCATTTTATTCCACACAATTCTACTTTTGATTTTCTTCCAGAAACAAGTCGAAAACATGACCCTGTTGAACTATACCAACTTCCTTTTCGTATGGTGAGTTTAGAAGTGGAAGAAGGAAAATACGAAACTTTAGTGACAAATACAGACTATTCAGTCCAACAATTAAAAAATCTCTACGCCAGTAGATGGGGCATAGAGACTAGTTTTCGTGACCTGAAATACAGTGTTGGCTTGGTCAATTTTCATGCCAAAAAGAAGGAAGGGATTCTCCAAGAAATCTTTGCTCGCTTTACAAATTTTAACTTTTGTCGTTGGGTAACCTCGCAAGTTGCCATCGACAGTAGTCACAAGAAACAAAGATATAAAGTGTGTTTCTCAGATGCGGCTTATGCCTGCCGTTTGTTTTTTAACGGTTCCCTTTCTTCCCTCCAGTTGAAAAACTACCTCAAGAAACAGTTATCTATTATTCGACCGAATCGAAAATATCCAAGAAAGATAAAGGCCCAATCGGTAGTTGATTTCATCTATAGAGTAACATAAATCTCAAAAAATAGGGTGAAAAAACCTTTATTTGTCATGCAAAAAATAGAAGATACGATAGAGAATCACTTTGATGATCTCAATCACACCTCCTATTCAAGTAGTTAGATCACTAACTTAATGACATTGAGTTGGTCGCTTGCTTGACAAATTTTATAAAAAGAAATGAGGCTGAGCAAAAAACCACTTCTAACTATCAAAAAACGAGTATTTCCGTAGATGGAGATACTTGTTTTTCTATGCCATTTTTCTTATCATAAAAACAAAACGACTAGAAATTTATAACAATGTATAAATCCTACAGCATCAATTGCTTAAATTTTGGACTAGATTTTATCTATGATGTTTTGAAGATTAATGGAGTTTGAGATGTTTGCTATTTATGGATAGTGTACAAAGTAAATTGTTACTGGCGAGCTCTCTCATGCTTCTGGGTTTGCCTTTCATCTAGTTATTCTTATAAAAAGCCGTTTTATACTCAATGAAAATCAAAGAGCAAACTAAGAAGCTAGCCTCAGGTTGCTCAAAGCACCGCTTTGAGGTTGCAGATAAAGCTGACGTAGTTTGAAGAGTATTAAACTAATTTCCACTTTGGTGAGTCAAGTGGAAGTTACTTTGAGAAGTTACCGAAATAATTCCTATTTGTAAAACTCTGATAAGTCTTGGCTGATTTTGGAGAAATATGGTATAATTTTCCTTATGGAAAAGATTATCATTACAGCAACTGCTGAAAGTATTGAACAAGTTAAACAACTGCTCGAAGCTGGCGTAGACCGTATCTATGTTGGTGAGAAAGATTTTGGCCTTCGTCTACCAACAACCTTTAGTCATGACCAATTGCGTGAAATCGCTAAGCTGGTTCATGATGCTGGTAAGGAATTGATCGTTGCAGTTAATGCCCTCATGCACCAAGATATGATGGACCGTATCAAGCCTTTCTTAGATTTCTTGGAAGAAATCAAGACAGACTACATTACGATTGGGGATGCAGGTGTCTTTTACGTAGTCAATCGCGATGGTTATTCATTTAAGACCATCTACGATGCTTCAACCATGGTAACAAGCAGTCGTCAGATTAACTTCTGGGGACAAAAGGCTGGCGCATCTGAGGCTGTTTTGGCGCGTGAAATTCCATCAGCTGAACTTTTCAAAATGCCAGAGATTTTGGAAATTCCTGCCGAAGTTTTGGTGTACGGTGCTAGTGTTATCCATCATTCTAAACGTCCGCTCTTACAAAACTACTATAACTTTACGCATATCGATGATGAAAAGACTCGCAAGCGTGACCTCTTCTTGGCTGAACCAAGTGATCCTGAGAGCCATTACTCTATTTTTGAAGACAATCATGGGACCCACATCTTTGCTAACAATGACCTTGATTTGATGACCAAATTGACAGAATTGGTAGAGCATGGTTTCACTCACTGGAAACTAGAAGGGCTCTACACTCCTGGTCAGAACTTTGTTGAGATTGCAAAACTCTTTATCCAAGCGCGTAGCTTGATCCAAGAGGGTAACTTTAGCCATGACCAAGCCTTCTTGCTAGATGAAGAAGTTCGCAAGTTACATCCTAAAAACCGTTTCCTTGATACAGGATTTTATGACTACGATCCTGACATGGTTAAATAAAGTAAACGATTCGTTGAGAGAAGGAAGATTTAAAATTTCTTCTCTCAGTTTTTTGTATTTCTTCACTATTTCAAAAAATCAGTAGGCTAGGATGATTGATTTGTTGGGATTTTTAAGAAAAGTGACCTTTTTGAGTTTGAAAATTATCCCATGTTTGCAGGTGCCAAATGGCCCTTTTTTTGGTATAATTTTTTATAATGAAAACGATTGGTAATCGCTATGTTGTGGTGGATTTAGAGGCAACTAGCACAGGTAGTAAGGCTAAAATTATCCAAGTGGGAATTGTCGTGATTGAGGATGGGAAAATCGTCGATCACTATACGACGGATGTCAATCCACATGAACCCTTAGATGCTCATATCAAAGAACTGACAGGATTGACAGACCAACGTCTGGCGCAAGCACCTGATTTTTCGCAAGTTGCTAGAAAAATCTTTGACTTGGTGGAGGATGGGATTTTTGTAGCCCACAATGTTCAGTTTGATGCCAATCTTTTGGCGGAAAATTTATTTTTCGAAGGATATGAGCTAAGAAATCCTCGTGTTGATACGGTCGAATTGGCCCAGGTCTTTTTCCCAGAACTGGAAAAATATAGTTTGCCGATTTTGTGTCAGGAATTAGGAATTCCTCTAAAACACGCCCACACAGCCCTTTCAGATGCCCAAGCTACTGCGGAATTACTCTTATTTCTACGGGAAAAGATGGCCCAGCTTCCTAAAGGTCTCTTGGAACGCTTGCTGGAAATGGCTGATGCCCTCCTATATGAGTCCTACCTAGTTATTGAAGAGATGTATCGCAGCCAATCCATCCTGAGTTCTCCAGACTTGGTCCAAGTTCAAGGACTGTATTTCAAGAAAACTGCAGCTTCTCTGGAACCACGAAAACTATCTCAAGACTTTTCTAAAAATATTTCTCTATTGAACCTTGAAGTGAGGGAGGAGCAAGAAAGTTTTGCTAAAGAGGTCGGTTTGCTATTGAAAGATGAGTCTGTCTCTCTGATTCAAGCACCGACAGGGATTGGGAAAACCTATGGCTATCTTTTACCCGCTTTGTCTCAAGTCAAAGAGCGACAAATTGTTCTTAGTGTTCCGACAAAGATTCTTCAGAATCAAATCATGGAAGAAGAAGGTAAACGTCTCAAGGAAGTATTCCATACAGATATTCATTCTTTAAAGGGACCACACAATTATCTGAAGCTGGATGCCTTTTATCGTTCCTTGCAGGAAAATGATGAAAATCGCTTATTTAGACGCTTTAAAATGCAACTCTTGGTCTGGCTGACAGAGACAGAAACGGGGGATTTGGATGAAATCGGGCAACTCTACCGTTACCAACATTTTCTAACAGACCTTCGTCATGATGGGAATTTATCGTCCAAGACCTTATTTGTGACGGAAGATTTTTGGAAACGTAGTCAAGAAAGGGCACAAACCTGCAAGCTTTTAGTGACCAATCATGCCTATCTTGTAACTAGACTTGAAGATAATCCTGAATTTGTCAGTGACCGTTTATTGATTATTGATGAAGTCCAAAAAGTTTTGTTGGCTCTAGAAAATCTGCTTCAAGAGACCTACGATATCCAGTCTATTGTCGATTTGCTTGATAAGGCTTTAGTAGGAGAAGAAAACAGGGTTCAACAACGAATACTAGAAAGTATTCGCTTTGAGTGCCTCTACTTGATGGAACAATTTCAGTCTGGCAAATCTAGGAAAAATATCTTAGATTCTCTTGCCAATCTCCATCAGTATTTTTCAGAATTAGAAGTAGAGGGATTTGAGGAATTGGTTCACTATTTTACGGCTGAGGGTGATTACTGGCTTGAAGCAACTGAAACGAGTCAAAAGAAAATTCAGATTTCTTCTACAAAATCAGGCCGTATTCTTCTATCTTCCTTAGTACCTGATTCATGTCAAGTCTTGGGAGTGTCGGCCACTCTTGAGATTAGTCAAAGAGTTTCTTTGGCAGACCTTTTGGGTTATCCCGAAGCCAAATTTGTTAAGATTGAAGCTGGTAAAAAACAGGGTCAAGAAGTGGTCTTGGTCAAAGATTTCCCCTTGGTAACAGAAACCTCTTTAGAAGTCTATGCCAAGGAGGTAGCTGATTTGCTAGTGGAAATTCAAGCTTTCCAACAACCGATTTTGGTTCTATTTACTGCCAAAGACATGCTTCTAGCAGTATCGGATTTACTTCCAGTTAGCCATCTGGCTCAGTATAAAAATGGTGATGTTCATCAACTGAAGAAACGCTTTGAAAAAGGAGAACAACAAATCTTGCTTGGTGCAGCAAGTTTCTGGGAGGGAGTCGATTTTTCAAGTCATCCTTTTGTGATTCAGGTTGTACCGAGACTTCCTTTCCAAAATCCCCAAGAGCCCTTGACGAAAAAGATCAATCAGGAACTAATTCAAGAAGGGAAAAATGCCTTTTATGATTATCAATTGCCCATGGCCATTATTCGTTTAAAACAGGCTTTGGGAAGAAGTATGAGACGCGAACACCAACGTTCCTTAACCCTTGTTTTGGATAGGAGAATTGTCGGAAAGCGATATGGCAAACAGATAGTAGCATCTCTAGCAAAAGAAGCGACTGTTAAAACCGTCTCTCGATCCGAAGTTGATGAGGCTGTTGATAAATTTTTAAATGAACTTTGATAAATAGTATTGTATGAAAGTATAAGGTTAGTGTATATGAAACGTTCTCTCGACTCTAGAGTCGATTATAGTTTGCTATTGCCAGTATTTTTTTTACTGGTTATTGGCGTGGTGGCTATCTATATAGCTGTTAGTCATGATTATCCAAACAAAATTCTGCCCATTTTAGGGCAGCAGGTCGCCTGGATCGCCTTGGGGCTTGTGATTGGTTTTGTGGTCATGCTCTTTAATACAGAATTTCTTTGGAAAGTGACCCCTTTTCTATATATGTTAGGCTTGGGACTTATGGTCTTGCCGATCGTCTTTTATAATCCAAGCTTAGTTGCATCAACGGGTGCCAAAAACTGGGTATCAATAAATGGAATTACCCTATTCCAACCGTCAGAATTTATGAAGATATCCTATATCCTCATGTTGGCCCGTGTCATTGTCCAATTTACAAAGAAACATAAGGAATGGCAACGTACAGTTCCTCTGGACTTTTTATTAATTTTTTGGATGATTGTCTTTACCATTCCAGTCCTAGTTCTTTTGGCACTTCAAAGTGACTTGGGGACGGCTTTGGTTTTTGTAGCCATTTTCTCAGGAATCGTCTTACTATCAGGAGTTTCTTGGAAAATTATTATTCCAGTATTTGTGACTGCTGTAACAGGAGTTGCTGGTTTCTTAGCCATTTTTATCAGTAAGGGCGGTCGTGCTTTTCTCCATCAACTGGGAATGCCGACCTACCAAATTAATCGAATTTTGGCTTGGCTCAATCCATTCGACTTTGCCCAAACAACCACTTATCAGCAGGCTCAAGGACAGATTGCCATTGGAAGCGGTGGCTTATTTGGTCAAGGTTTTAATGCTTCGAATCTGCTTATTCCAGTTCGAGAGTCGGATATGATTTTCACGGTGATCGCAGAAGATTTTGGCTTTATTGGCTCTGTCCTTGTTATCGCCCTTTACCTCATGCTGATTTACCGTATGTTGAAGATTACTCTCAAATCAAATAACCAGTTCTACACCTATATTTCAACAGGTTTGATTATGATGTTACTTTTCCACATCTTTGAGAATATCGGCGCTGTGACGGGCTTGCTTCCTTTGACTGGGATTCCTCTGCCTTTTATTTCGCAAGGGGGATCGGCTATTATCAGTAACTTGATCGGTGTTGGCTTGCTTTTATCGATGAGTTATCAAACCAATCTAGCTGAAGAAAAGAGTGGAAAAGTCCGATTCAAGCGGAAAAAGGTTGTATTAAAACGAATCAAATAAGGAGAAAATCATGGTTAAAGTAGCAGTTATGTTAGCTCAGGGCTTTGAAGAAATTGAAGCTTTGACAGTTGTGGATGTTTTGCGTCGGGCAAATATCACTTGTGATATGGTTGGTTTTGAAGAGCAAGTGACGGGTTCACATGCAATCCAAGTCACAGCAGATCGTGTCTTTGATGGTGATTTATCAGATTATGACATGATTGTCCTTCCTGGAGGGATGCCTGGTTCTGCACATTTGCGCGATAATCAGGCCTTGATTCAAGAATTGAAAAGCTTCGAGCAAGAAGGAAAGAAACTGGCAGCCATTTGTGCGGCTCCAATTGCCCTCAATCAAGCAGGGGTATTGAAAAATAAGAAGTTTACTTGTTATGATGGTGTTCAAGAGCAAATCCTTGATGGTCAATATGTCAAGGAAACAGTAGTGGTAGATGGTCATTTGACAACCAGTCGAGGTCCCTCGACAGCCCTTGCCTTTGCCTACGAGTTGGTAGAGCAATTAGGAGGAGACGCAGAGGGGTTACGAACTGGAATGCTCTATCGAGATGTCTTTGGTAAAAATCAATAAAACGGGAGTTAACCTCTCGTTTTTTTATGTGGAAAACTCAGGGAAATCATCGCTTTTTTAACGAAAAAATGGTATAATGAAAGCTATGAAATATCACGATTATATCTGGGATTTAGGTGGAACTTTACTGGATAATTATGAAACTTCAACAGCTGCATTTGTTGAAACATTGGCACTGTATGGTATCAGACAAGACCATGACAGTGTCTATCAAGCTTTAAAGGTTTCTACTGATTTTGCAATTGGGACATTCGCTCCCAACTTAGAGCATTTTTTAGAAAAGTACAAGGAAAATGAAGCCAGAGAGCTTGAACACCCGATTTTATTTGATGGAGTTTCTGACTTATTGGAGGACATTTCAAATCAAGGTGGGCGTCATTTCTTAGTTTCTCACAGAAATAATCAGGTCTTGGAAATTTTAGAAAAAACCTCTATAGTAGCTTATTTTACGGAAGTAGTGACTTCTAACTCAGGCTTTAAGAGAAAACCAGATCCTGAGTCCATGATTTATTTAAGAGAAAAGTATCAGATTAGCTCTGGTCTTGTAATTGGTGATCGGCCGATTGATATCGAAGCAGGTCAAGCTGCAGGATTGGATACCCACTTGTTTACCAGTATCGTGAATTTAAGACAAGTATTAGACATGTAAGAAAAAGGAATAAGATGACAGAAGAAATCAAAAATCTGCAGGCACAAGATTATGATGCCAGTCAAATTCAAGTTTTAGAGGGCTTAGAGGCTGTTCGTATGCGTCCAGGGATGTATATCGGGTCAACCTCAAAAGAAGGTCTTCACCATCTAGTCTGGGAAATCGTTGATAACTCAATCGACGAGGCCTTGGCAGGATTTGCCAACCATATTCAAGTCTTTATTGAGCCAGATAATTCAATCACTGTTGTCGATGATGGGCGTGGTATCCCAGTCGATATTCAGGAAAAAACAGGCCGACCTGCCGTTGAGACAGTCTTTACGGTTCTTCATGCTGGAGGAAAGTTTGGCGGTGGTGGCTATAAGGTCTCAGGTGGTCTTCACGGAGTGGGGTCTTCAGTAGTTAATGCTCTTTCCACTCAGTTAGATGTTCATGTCCACAAAAACGGTAAAATTCATTACCAAGAATATCGTCGTGGTCATGTTGTTGCAGACCTTGAGGTGGTTGGGGATACAGATAGAACGGGAACAACGGTTCACTTCACACCAGACCCAGAAATCTTCACTGAAACAACAACCTTTGATTTTGATAAATTAAATAAGCGTATTCAAGAATTGGCCTTTCTAAATCGTGGTCTTCGAATCTCTATCACAGATAAGCGTGAAGGTTTGGAACAAACCAAGCATTACCATTATGAAGGTGGGATTGCTAGCTACGTTGAGTATATCAATGAGAATAAGGATGTAATCTTTGATACACCAATCTATACAGACGGTGAGATGGATGATATCACAGTTGAAGTAGCTATGCAGTACACAACGGGTTATCATGAAAATGTCATGAGTTTCGCTAACAATATTCATACCCATGAAGGTGGAACGCATGAGCAAGGTTTTCGTACAGCACTGACTCGTGTTATCAACGATTATGCTCGCAAGAATAAGTTGCTTAAAGACAATGAAGACAACTTGACAGGGGAAGATGTCCGCGAAGGATTGACTGCAGTTATCTCGGTTAAACACCCAAATCCACAATTTGAAGGACAAACCAAGACCAAACTGGGGAATAGCGAAGTGGTTAAGATTACCAATCGTCTCTTCAGTGAGGCCTTCTCTGATTTCCTCATGGAAAATCCACAGATCGCCAAGCGTATCGTGGAAAAAGGGATTTTAGCTGCTAAGGCTCGTGTGGCTGCCAAGCGTGCGCGTGAAGTTACTCGTAAAAAATCTGGTTTGGAAATTTCCAACCTTCCAGGGAAACTAGCAGACTGTTCTTCTAACAATCCTGCTGAAACAGAACTCTTCATCGTCGAAGGAGACTCAGCTGGTGGATCAGCCAAATCTGGTCGTAACCGTGAATTTCAGGCAATCCTTCCGATTCGCGGTAAGATTTTGAACGTTGAAAAGGCAAGTATGGATAAAATTCTAGCCAACGAAGAAATTCGTAGTCTTTTCACAGCGATGGGAACAGGATTCGGTGCAGAATTTGATGTTTCAAAAGCTCGTTACCAAAAACTCGTTTTGATGACCGATGCCGATGTCGATGGTGCTCACATTCGTACCCTTCTTTTAACCTTGATTTATCGTTATATGAAACCAATTCTAGAAGCTGGTTATGTTTATATCGCCCAACCACCAATCTATGGTGTCAAGGTTGGAAGCGAGATTAAAGAATATATCCAGCCAGGAGCAGATCAAGAAATCAAACTCCAAGAAGCCTTGGCCCGTTATAGTGAAGGTCGTACCAAACCGACTATTCAGCGTTATAAGGGTCTAGGTGAAATGGACGACCATCAGTTATGGGAAACAACCATGGATCCTGAACATCGCTTGATGGCTAGAGTTTCTGTGGATGATGCTGCAGAAGCAGATAAAATCTTTGATATGTTGATGGGGGATCGAGTAGAGCCTCGTCGTGAGTTTATTGAAGAAAATGCTGTCTATAGTACACTTGATGTCTAAAAATAGGGAGAAGTAGTTCCCTTGGTATAAAAAATATGATATAATCGTTACGATTGTTTCAAGTAAAAAAGGAGTTTAATATGTCTGCTACACTAGTAATTTATTTAATAATTGCAGTTGCAGTTTTATTGGTCATTGCCTATGCTATCGCAATCTATGTAAGGAAGCGCAATGAAAGTAAATTAGCAATTTTAGAAGAGAAAAAAGAAGAGCTTTATAATCTTCCGGTTAATGATGAAGTTGAAGCTGTAAAAAATATGCACTTGATTGGACAAAGTCAGGTGACTTTCCGTGAATGGAATCAAAAATGGGTTGATTTATCTCTTAATTCTTTTGCCGATATCGAAAATAATCTTTTCGAGGCAGAAGGCTACAATAACTCATTCCGTTTTTTCAAAGCCAGTCATCAAATTGATCAAATCGAGAGTCAAATTACCTTGATTGAAGAAGATATTGCAGCAATTCGCAATGCTTTAGCAGATTTGGAGAAACAAGAGTCTAAAAATAGTGGACGTGTTCTTCATACCTTGGACTTGTTTGAAGAGTTGCAACACAGAGTTGCTGATCATTCTGAAGAATATGGACAAGGTTTGTCTGAAATCGAAAAACAATTGGAAAATATCCAATCAGAGTTTTCTCAGTTTGTAACTTTAAATTCGTCTGGTGACCCAGTAGAAGCTGCTGTGATTTTGGATAATGCTGAAAATCATATCTTGGCTTTGACACATATTGTTGATCGTATACCAGCAATTGTAGCAACATTATCTAAAGACCTACCTGATCAACTGGAAGATTTAGAAGATGGCTACCGTAAGCTTTTAGATGCTAATTATCATTTTGCTGAAACAGATATCGAAGCGCGTTTCCAACTGCTTTATGAGGCTCTCAAGAAAAATCATGAGAATATTGCTAAACTAGAATTGGATAATGCCGAGTACGAAAATACTCAAATCCAAGAAGAGATTAATGCACTTTACGATATCTTTACAAGAGAAATTGCAGCACAGAAAGTGGTAGAAGGTTTAGTAGCAACACTTCCTACTTATCTGCAACACATGAAGGAAAATAATGCTTTATTGATAGAAGACATTGAGCGTTTGAGTAAAAACTATTTACTTTCTGAGTCGGATGCAAGTCATGTTCGTCGTTTACAGTCCGAATTAGAAAGCTTTGAGACTGCTATTATTGAAGCGATTTCGGATCAGGATGAAGCAACTCAAGCATATTCAATTCTTGAAGAAAAACTTGAATCTCTGCAGGAAAATCTTAAAGAGATTGAAGATGAACAAATTGCAGTTAGTGAGCGTCTCGCACGAGTTGAGAAAGATGATATCAATGCACGTCAAAAAGCAAATGTATATGTTAATCGTCTCCATACAATCAAGAGATATATGGAAAAACGGAACCTACCTGGTATTCCACAAACTTTCTTGAAGTTATTCTTTACAGCAAGTAATAATACGGAAGATCTAATGGCTGAATTAGAGCAAAACTTAGTCAATATAGAATCAGTTAACCGTATTCTTGAAATTGCAACGAAGGATATGGAAGAGCTTGAGGCGGAAACTTATAATATTGTACAGTATGCAACCTTGACAGAGCAACTTTTACAATATTCTAACCGCTACCGCTCATTTGATGAACGTATTCAAGAAGCCTTTAATGAAGCTTTAGATATTTTTGAGAAAGAATTTGATTATCGCGCTTCGTTTGACAAGATTTCTCAAGCATTGGAAGTGGCAGAGCCTGGTGTAACCAACCGCTTTGTTACCTCATATGAGAAAACACGTGAAACAATTCGTTTCTAAAATAATAAAAAGATTTGATTGTGTGAGAAGCAGAATCAAATCTTTTTTATAGTTGTGGGGAGATTTACTTCATTTTCTCCTGAGATTGAGTTTTTGCCCAGCCGATTTATCCACCACCTCAAAACAGTGTTTTATACTCTTCGAAAATCTCTTCAAACCACATCAGCTTCGCCTTGCCTTATATATGCCATTGCTTTCGTCAGTCTTATCTGCAGCTTCAAAGTTATGCTTTGAGCAACCTGTGGCTAGCTTTCTAGTTTGCTCTTTGATTTTTCATTGATTAGCAATAGACTTCAAAATTATAAAAACGCATAATAGCAGGTTGAACTGCACCCCAAAAGTTAGACAGAAAAAATCTAACTTTTGGGGTGTTTTTATTATGAAATTAACTTATGATGATAAAGTTCAGATCTATGAACTTAAAAAACAAGGATATAGCATAGAGAAGC
>WIJN01000022.1:0-38529 GCA_009496085.1 Streptococcus mitis
TGAAACCAGACGAGAAAGTTCCAGTTAAAGACAAAGCGCACTTAACTCCAGAAGAGAAAAAACAAGTGGAAGACAAAGTCAAAGCGAAGAACCCAGGTAAGGAAGTCACTGTAGGCGAAGACGGCACTGCAACGTTGAAAGATCCAACAACCGGCATCAGTCACCAAATTCCAGGAAGTGACTTAGTCAACCAAGACTTTGGTGTAAACGGTATTCCAGAAGTAACTCCAAGTCAACCAGCCTACACAGATCCAGTAGGAACCAGCATTACGGATGGAGAAGGCAATGTAATTACCCCACCAACTGTAGATATTCCAGCCTATATAGATCCAGTAGGCACAAGCAGTACAGATGGCGAGGGCAATGTAATTACCCCACCGACTGTCGAAGTGCCAGCTTACACAGATCCAGTAGGAACAAGCAGTACAGATGGCGAGGGTAACGTTATTATTCCACCAACTGTCGAAGTGCCAGCCTATACAGATCCAGTAGGAACAAGCATTACGGATGGAGAAGGTAACCTAATTACGCCACCAACAGCAGAGATTCCAGCCTACACAGATCCAGTAGGAACAAGTAGTACGGATGGCGAAGGTAACTTGATTACCCCACCGACTGTAGAAGTCCCAGCCTACACAGGCAGTGTTAACGGCATTCCAGAAGTTACCCCAGCTCAACCAGACTATGAAGGTAGTGTAAATAGTATTCCAGAAGAAATGCCAGCTCAGCCAGATTACGACGGTAGTGCTAATGAAATGTCAGAGGGAACGCCAAAATCTGTAACTACAATAAATAAAGATCGACAACTTCCAAATACAGGAACAGAGAAATCAAATACATCACTTGTTGTAGCTCTCTTAGCAGCTATGACTGGTGGACTTCTCATTTCACGAAAACGGAAGGAGGAAGAGTAGTCACTTGTAGATTACGAGGTCACTAACAAGTGATTTGTATAAAATCAATAAAATGAGTTGATATACAAGTAACTGTGTTAAAATCAGAAAGCAACGTGTTTAGCGTTGCTTTTTGATTGGCTCTTTGTCAACTGTAGTGTGTTGAAGAAAAGTAATACTCAATGAAAATCAAAGAGAAAACTAGGAAGCGAGCCACAAGCTGCTCAAAACACCATTTTGAGGTTGTGGATAGAACTGACGAAGTCAGCTCAAAACACTGTTTTGAGGTTGTGGATAGAACTGACGAAGTCAGCTCAAAACACTGTTTTGAGGATGTAGATAAGACTGACGAAGTCAGTAACATATATACGGCGAGGTGAAGCTGAAGTAGTTTGAATAGTATAAGATAGTTTGGATTATCCAATGCATGGAGTTGAATATGAAGGCAAAATAGTCGATCGATGTTTAGAGAGAATACAGATTATTTCTTGCGTTTTATATCGAACTGTGATATATTATATATAACGAAGTGCGATATATCGAACTGAATAGGAGATGGTTATAAATGGAATTAACGGATAAGATTCGTCGTGTTTATCTTCCAATGACGGAAACGGGTTTTTATATCTTGTTCTGTCTGCAAAAGGAAGGTCATGGTTATAGTATTACGCAAAAGGTCAAGGAGATAACAGATTCGCAAGTCTTGATTAGTCCTGGAACTATGTATGGAACCTTGTCAAAAATGGAAAAGGATGGTTTGATTTCCTTTGTCCGCGAAGAGGAAAAGCGGAAAATCTATCAGATTACAGACTTGGGACGAAAAGTCTTAGATATTGAATTGAAACGTATTGAACGGCTCTATAGAAACAGTCTGGAGGAAGGATGATGGAAAAGAAGGTTGTTTATAGAATTGCTACCATTGCGGATTATGATAGAGAGGCTTTATATCTTAGAAAAATGCATGCTGAGGGCTGGAAACTCAAGGAAGTAACCTACTCTAACTTAGTAGTTGCGGTTAAGTATACTTTTGAAAAGTGCCAACCGAAGCAGGTATCTTATCAGTTGGACTTTTATCCTATGAAAAAATCAGAGAGAGCCTCCTATTTACAATTGTTTAAAGACTGTGGCTGGGAACATATTACAGACTTTAATGGTTTTTCCTACTTTAGAAAAGCACATTCTGAAATTGAATCGGATGCCGAGTTTGAAATTTATAATGACGCGGCCGGGAAGCTAGCTATGGTCAAACGGATTTTAACGAGGCGGATGTTTCCTATTTTGCTTCTCTTTTTAGCTCTACTACCGGTTTTCTCAAAGTTTGTCGCTGGAGGTAGTTCTTTCAGCTGGGAAATGTTTTTGATTGTTATAATAGATGGTGTTTTATTGACAGTTCATGCGATTCAGATTTCTTATATTTTTTGGAGATTGTTTCAAAAGTGGAAAGAATTATCTGATAAATAAAACCATGCATGTTTTCTAATTTGGAGGTGCGATGATGAAAAGCAAACTACAATTTCGGATTTTTACGATTCTTGATGAGGATAAGAAAGAAGAATATTTACATGAGATGCACTTGAAAGGTTGGAGGTATAGAACGAGTCGTTTTGGTTTGTTCTATTTTGACCAATGTCAACCAGACGATGTCATCTATTGTATCTATGATTCTAGATTTCTTAAAAAGCATAAGCATGAACTGCAAGATTTTAGAGATAGAGGTTGGGAATTGATAGAAACAGGTTTTTGTTCAATTCTTCGTAAACCAGCTTCTGATATACTTTCAGAGGATCAAGTCTATATGAGTAAGGGGCTCAGATGGGAAGTTATGCGATCTAGACTTCGTTCATGTACAGCTACTTTTTTAGGTGGTTTGGTTGTTTGTATGAGTTTATTTAAAGAAGAACTTTCTATATCTTTCTTTATTATTTTTCTTTTATATGCTTTTCTGATTTCTTATCTAATCTATGGTTATTTCAGACTAAAAAGGAAATACCGAGTAGATGGAAGGTAAGATTCTAGGTCTTCAGACTGATTTTTAGCACTCTCGATAAAAGAGTGCTAATTTTTTGAGTTTTTATCTTGACATTCTCTTCTAAGGGTGTATAATAGAATCATAAGTTAGCACTTGAGTGTATCGAGTGCTAATCGATCAGACAGAGAGGAGTGATGAGATGGTTACAGAGCGTCAGCAGGATATTTTAAATCTGATTATTGACATCTTTACCAAAACGCACGAACCTGTCGGATCCAAAGCCTTGCAAGAGTCTATTAACTCTAGCAGCGCAACCATTCGTAATGACATGGCGGCTCTAGAAAAGCAAGGTTTGCTTGAGAAGGCTCATACTTCAAGTGGTCGGATGCCAAGTGTTGCTGGTTTTCAGTACTATGTGAAACACTCACTGGATTTTGACCGACTGGCTGAAAATGAGGTTTATGAGATTGTTAAAGCCTTTGATCAGGAATTCTTCAAATTGGAGGATATTCTGCAAGAGGCAGCTAATCTACTGACAGACTTGAGTGGTTGTACGGTAGTAGCACTGGATGTTGAGCCGAGCAGGCAACGGTTGACAGCCTTTGATATCGTTATTTTGGGCCAACATACAGCCTTGGCGGTATTCACCCTAGACGAGTCTCGAACGGTTACCAGTCAGTTTTTGATTCCAAGGAACTTCTTGCAGGAGGATTTGCTGAAACTGAAGAATATCATTCAGGAACGTTTCCTCGGTCACACCGTTCTAGATATCCACTACAAGATTCGGACAGAGATTCCGCAGATTATTCAGCGTTACTTTACAACAACGGATAATGTGATTGATCTCTTTGAACACATCTTTAAGGAAATGTTCAACGAAAATATTGTGGTGGCGGGTAAGGTCAATCTCTTGAATTTTGCCAATCTGGCAGCCTACCAGTTCTTTGATCAACCACAAAAGGTGGCCTTGGAGATTCGTGAAGGGCTGCATGAAGATCAGATGCAAAACGTCCGTGTTGCAGACAGTCAAGAGTCCTGCCTAGCTGACCTAGCAGTGATTAGTAGCAAGTTCCTCATTCCTTATCGAGGAGTTGGAATTCTAGCCATTATCGGTCCAGTTAATCTGGATTACCAACAGCTAATCAACCAAGTCAATGTGGTCAACCGTGTTTTGACCATGAAGTTGACAGATTTTTACCGCTACCTCAGTAGTAATCATTACGAAGTACATTAAGATTGAAATCATTAAAGGAGGCGAAAATGGCCCAAGATATAAAAAATGAAGAAGTAGAAGAAGTCCAAGAAGAGGAAGTTGTGGAAACGGTAGAAGAAACAACTCCTGAGAAGTCTGAATTGGACTTGGCCAATGAACGTGCGGATGAGTTCGAAAATAAATACCTTCGCGCTCATGCAGAAATGCAAAATATCCAACGCCGTGCCAATGAAGAGCGTCAAAACTTACAACGTTATCGTAGCCAGGACTTGGCAAAAGCAATCTTGCCATCACTCGACAATCTTGAGCGTGCACTCGCAGTTGAAGGTTTGACAGATGATGTCAAAAAAGGATTGGAAATGGTGCAAGAAAGCTTGATTCACGCTTTGAAAGAAGAAGGAATCGAAGAAATCGCAGCTGACGGCGAATTTGACCATAACTACCATATGGCCATCCAAACTCTCCCAGCAGACGATGAACACCCAGCAGACACTATCGCCCAAGTTTTCCAAAAAGGCTACAAACTCCATGACCGAATCCTACGCCCAGCCATGGTAGTGGTGTATAACTAAGATACAAAGCCCGTAAAAAGTTCACAGTAAAAATAGGAGATTGACGAAGTGTTCGATGAACACAAGAAAATCTATCTTTTTTACTCAGAGCTTAGGGCGTGTTCGATTAGGCAATTCTGACGGCTGCTGAAGCAACTCGTCAGAAAACGGCAATCGCTATGGCGTTTGCCTAGCCTCCTTACTAACTTGTCGTCGAAATAAAATCGATTTCGACTCCTCGTGTCGTAATTTATATAATAGAAACCTTGTCCGAAACGACACTAAACTATAAAGAAAGATAAGAGGCAAGCCTCCGGCTTGCAAAGCAGATATTTCCCACCGTGGTGAAAGTTTCAGTAGCTTCTGCTACTGAAACAGGGGATTTTTGAGACAATAGGCTCAAAAATAAGTGATGAAATCCCGTAGGGAGTTGCTCACGTCCCCACCACTTAAGGGAAATATCAAAAAATCAAAATTCGAATTAAAATTTAAGGAGAAAAACACATGTCTAAAATTATCGGTATTGACTTAGGTACAACAAACTCAGCAGTAGCAGTTCTTGAAGGAACTGAAAGCAAAATCATCGCAAACCCAGAAGGTAACCGTACAACTCCATCTGTAGTCTCATTCAAAAATGGCGAAATCATCGTTGGTGACGCTGCAAAACGTCAAGCAGTTACAAACCCAGATACAGTTATCTCTATCAAATCTAAGATGGGAACTTCTGAAAAAGTTTCTGCTAACGGAAAAGAATACACTCCACAAGAAATCTCAGCTATGATTCTTCAATACTTGAAAGGTTATGCTGAAGACTACCTTGGCGAAAAAGTAACTAAAGCAGTTATCACAGTTCCAGCTTACTTTAACGACGCTCAACGTCAAGCAACAAAAGACGCTGGTAAAATCGCTGGTCTTGAAGTAGAACGTATCGTCAACGAACCAACTGCAGCAGCTCTTGCATATGGTTTGGACAAGACTGACAAAGAAGAAAAAATCTTGGTATTTGACCTTGGTGGTGGTACATTCGACGTCTCTATCCTTGAATTGGGTGATGGTGTCTTCGACGTATTGTCAACTGCAGGGGACAACAAACTTGGTGGTGACGACTTTGACCAAAAAATCATCGACCACTTGGTAGCCGAATTCAAGAAAGAAAACGGTATTGACTTGTCTACTGACAAGATGGCAATGCAACGTTTGAAAGATGCAGCTGAAAAAGCGAAGAAAGACCTTTCTGGTGTAACTTCAACTCAAATCAGCTTGCCATTTATCACTGCTGGTGAAGCTGGACCTCTTCACTTGGAAATGACCTTGACTCGTGCGAAATTTGACGATTTGACTCGTGACCTTGTAGAACGTACAAAAGTTCCAGTTCGTCAAGCCCTCTCAGATGCAGGTTTGAGCTTGTCAGAAATCGACGAAGTTATCCTTGTTGGTGGTTCAACTCGTATCCCAGCTGTTGTAGAAGCAGTTAAGGCTGAAACTGGTAAAGAACCAAACAAATCAGTAAACCCTGACGAAGTAGTTGCTATGGGTGCGGCAATCCAAGGTGGTGTCATCACTGGTGATGTCAAAGACGTTGTCCTTCTTGATGTAACACCATTGTCACTTGGTATTGAAACAATGGGTGGTGTCTTCACAAAACTCATCGACCGTAACACAACAATTCCAACATCTAAATCACAAGTCTTCTCAACAGCAGCAGACAACCAACCAGCTGTTGATATCCACGTTCTTCAAGGTGAACGCCCAATGGCAGCAGATAACAAGACTCTTGGACGTTTCCAATTGACAGATATCCCAGCTGCACCTCGTGGAATTCCTCAAATCGAAGTAACATTTGACATCGACAAGAACGGTATCGTGTCTGTTAAAGCTAAAGACCTTGGAACTCAAAAAGAACAAACTATTGTGATCCAATCAAACTCAGGTTTGACTGACGAAGAAATCGACCGCATGATGAAAGATGCAGAAGCAAACGCTGAAGCAGATAAGAAACGTAAAGAAGAAGTAGACCTTCGTAATGAAGTAGACCAAGCAATCTTTGCGACTGAAAAGACAATCAAGGAAACTGAAGGAAAAGGTTTCGACGCAGAACGTGACGCTGCCCAAGCTGCCCTTGATGATCTTAAGAAAGCTCAAGAAGACAACAACTTGGACGATATGAAAGCAAAACTTGAAGCATTGAACGAAAAAGCTCAAGGCCTTGCTGTTAAACTCTACGAACAAGCTGCAGCAGCCCAACAAGCTCAAGCAGGAGCAGAAGGTGCACAAGCAACAGGAAACGCAGGCGATGACGTCGTAGACGGAGAGTTTACGGAAAAATAAGATGCAAAGCCCGTTAAAACCTCACAGTGAAAATAGGAAATCTGACGCAGAAACTTTAGTTTCTAGGAAGATTTGTCTTTTTCACCAAGAGGTTAGGGAGTGCTCGATTTAGCATTACTAGTTTGATTTTTAAAACTTGAACGTCGTAATGATAGGAAGAAATCCAGAGGTTGCAACCCAGCCTCTGTTTTTCGATAAAAAGGGACTGAACCTGATTTATTTGAGTTTTGTCTCATCAATATAACAGAAAGGAACTGAACCCGACCTAAATTCTCGGAAAAAAGATAAATCTGCCTAGGAGCATCGCTCCAGCGTCAGATATCCTATTTTTCAGTCGAATTTTACGGTCTTGGTATCTTGTATGAACAATACTGAATTTTATGATCGTCTGGGGGTGTCAAAAAACGCTTCGGCAGACGAGATCAAAAAGGCTTATCGTAAGCTTTCCAAAAAATACCACCCAGATATCAACAAGGAGCCTGGTGCTGAGGAAAAGTACAAGGAAGTTCAAGAAGCCTATGAGACTTTGAGTGACGACCAAAAACGTGCTGCCTATGACCAATATGGTGCTGCAGGAGCTAACGGTGGCTTTGGTGGTGCAGGTGGTTTCGGTGGTTTCAACGGGGCGGGTGGCTTCGGTGGTTTTGAGGACATCTTCTCAAGTTTCTTCGGCGGAGGGGGAGCTTCACGCAATCCAAATGCTCCTCGTCAGGGGGATGACCTCCAATACCGTGTGAACTTGACCTTTGAAGAAGCTATTTTTGGAGCTGAAAAAGAAGTTAAATACAACCGTGAAGCAAGCTGTCGTACATGTAATGGCTCTGGTGCTAAGCCAGGAACAAGTCCAGTCACTTGTGGACGCTGTCATGGAGCTGGTGTCATTAACGTTGATACACAAACTCCTCTTGGTATGATGCGTCGTCAAGTAACCTGTGATGTCTGTCATGGTCGTGGAAAAGAAATCAAAGATCCATGTACAACATGTCACGGAACAGGTCATGAAAAACAAGCCCATAGCGTACATGTGAAAATTCCTGCTGGTGTGGAAACGGGTCAACAAATTCGCCTAGCAGGTCAGGGTGAAGCAGGATTTAACGGTGGACCTTATGGTGACTTGTATGTAGTAGTTTCTGTGGAAGCTAGCGACAAGTTTGAACGTGAAGGAACTACTATCTTCTACAATCTCAACCTCAACTTTGTCCAAGCAGCTCTTGGTGATACAGTTGATATCCCAACGGTTCATGGTGATGTTGAATTGGTTATCCCAGAGGGAACTCAGACTGGTAAGAAATTCCGTCTACGTGGCAAGGGAGCTCCGAGCCTTCGTGGAGGTGCAGTTGGTGACCAATATGTTACCGTTAATGTCGTAACACCGACAGGCTTGAACGACCGTCAAAAAGCAGCCTTGAAAGAATTCGCAGCTGCAGGTGATTTAAAAGTCAATCCAAAGAAAAAAGGCTTCTTTGACCATATTAAAGATGCCTTTGAAGGAGAATAAAGTAAAAAGAGCCGAGTGGCTCTTTTTATTTATAGATTTTTTAAGACTTTCCTTAAGTAATGACGGACGGTAGCAACCTTCTTCGAAGTTCCATGCCTAAACTTTGAGCCTAGGTCTCAAAGTTTCCGAACACCTGAAACCAAGCTGTTTCAGGTGTTTTCATTACGGCGGAAAGTCTGTGAAAGTATTCGATTTAGTTACGAAATGGTGAATGAGTTGTCTAAATTGTGATGTATAGTTGATGGGATATAACTTGTTTATGTTTTAAAAAAGAGTCGTCGGGCTCTTTTTACTTATCTTCGATTTCCTGTGTTTCTTTGATGACAGCTAGTCTAGTCTGGATATCTTTTTCCAAGACTTTAAACTTGTAAGTCAGGTCTTCTTGGTATTCCTTGATGAGTTCTTTTTGTTGGTCGATGATTTGCAGGCTGTTTTGGATAATATCCACATCATCCTTGATAGCTTGAACGCGGTCAGTGGTATTCAAGACTTCATCTGTGATGGTTTGACGATTTTTTGTGACCAGATAACTTCCAGCTGCAGCTCCTGCAAATAGCAGTAGGTTGGATAATTTCATAGCAACTCCTTAGGCGTTTTTGATGGTTTCAGCGACTTGAGCAAGTTTGTCAAAGTCTGGTTCGTGGGCGATAAAATCAATCTTGAGGTCATCGTCTGCACTGTAGCGAGGCACGAGGTGAACGTGGGTATGGAAGACTGTTTGCCCTGCGATTTCTTCACAGTTGGCAATGATATTCATTCCAGCAGCCTTAGTAGCTTTCATGACTTTTTGAGCTACTTTTGGTACTTGAGCAAAGAGTTGGCTGGCGCTTGTAGCGTCCATTTCCAAAAGATTGCGATAGTGTTCTTTTGGCACGACCAAGGTGTGTCCTGGTGTCACTTGAGAGATATCAAGAAAGGCAAGAACCTGCTCATCTTCATATACTTTTGAAGCAGGAATTTCCCCTGCGATGATTTTACAAAAAATGCAATCTGACATAAAATCTACCTCTACTGTATTGAATTTTGATATAATATAGCTACATTATACCAGATTTGGAGAAAATATGTTAGAAATTAAAAACCTGACAGGTGGCTATGTTCATGTCCCTGTCTTGAAAGATGTGTCCTTTACCGTTGAAAGTGGGCAGTTGGTCGGTTTGATTGGCCTCAATGGTGCTGGTAAATCGACGACAATCAATGAGATTATCGGTCTATTGACACCTTATAGTGGCTCCATCAATATTAATGGTCTGACCATGCAAGAAGACGCGACTAGCTACCGCAAGCAAATTGGCTACATTCCTGAGACACCTAGCTTGTATGAGGAATTGACTCTCAGAGAGCATATCGAAACGGTTGCTATGGCTTATGGTATTGAGCAGAAAGTGGCTTTTGATCGAGTAGAACCTTTGTTAAAAATGTTCCGTCTGGACCAGAAATTAGACTGGTTCCCTGTTCATTTTTCAAAAGGGATGAAGCAGAAGGTCATGATTATCTGTGCTTTTGTGGTGGATCCGAGTCTCTTTATCGTGGATGAGCCTTTCCTTGGTCTTGATCCGCTGGCTATTGCAGACTTGATTCAGCTTTTGGAAGTGGAAAAGGAAAAGGGTAAGTCTATTCTCATGAGCACTCACGTGTTAGATTCGGCGGAGAAGATGTGTGATGCCTTTGTTATTCTCCACAAGGGTGAGGTGCGTGCTAAGGGGAATCTCCTGCAACTGCGCGAAGCCTTTGATATGCCTGAGGCTAGCTTGAATGATATTTACTTGGCTCTGACCAAAGAGGAGGAGCTATGAAAGACTTATTTTTAAAGAGAAAGCAGGCTTTTCGTAAGGAGTGTGTCGGTTATCTGCGCTATGTGCTCAATGACCACTTTGTCTTGTTCCTGCTTGTTCTGCTGGGCTTTCTAGCCTACCAGTACAGTCAACTCTTGCAACATTTTCCTGAAAATCATTGGCCTATCCTTTTGTTTGTAGGTATTGTCTCTGTTTTACTTTTGCTTTGGGGAGGAATTGCCACCTATATGGAGGCTCCAGACAAGCTCTTTCTCTTGGTCGGAGAAGAGGAAATTAAGCTTCACCTCAAGCGTCAGACTAGCATTTCCCTAGTCTTTTGGCTCTTTGTACAGACCCTTTTCTTGCTTTTATTTGCGCCCTTATTTTTAGCCATGGGTTATGGCTTGCCAGTTTTTCTGGTCTATGTGCTTTTATTGGGAATAGGTAAATATTTCCTCTTTCGTCAAAAGGCCAGCAAATTTTTCACTGAAACTGGACTGGACTGGGACTTTGTCATTTCCCAAGAAAGCAAGCGTAAGCAAGTCTTGCTTCGTTTCTTTGCCCTCTTTACCCAGGTCAAGGGGATTTCAAACAGCGTCAAACGTCGTGCCTATCTGGACTTTATACTAAAGGCTGTTCAGAAGGTGCCTGGGAAGATTTGGCAAAATCTCTATCTGCGTTCTTACCTGCGAAATGGAGACCTCTTTGCCCTCAGTCTCCGTCTGCTCTTGCTTTCCATACTGGCACAGGTCTTTATCGAGCAAGCTTGGATTGCGACAGCAGTGGTGGTTCTCTTTAACTACCTCTTGCTCTTCCAGTTACTGGCCCTCTATCATGCCTTTGACTACCAGTATTTGACTCAACTTTTTCCACTAGATAAGGGGCAAAAGGGAAAAGGCTTGCAGGCGGTAGTCCGAGGATTGACCAGTTTTGTTTTACTTGTGGAATTAGTTGTTGGGTTGATTACCTTCCAAGAAAAACTAGCCCTTCTAGCCTTACTGGGAGCGGGTTTGGTTTTATTAGTCTTGTACTTACCTTATCAGGTAAAACGTCAGATGCAGGATTAACATTGCTTATTTGACACTAAAAAAGAAGTTGAGTTCAGTCTGTCTCAACTTCTTTTATTTTCTACAGGATAATGGTTGGACCGTAGAGGCTCAACTTGGTCTTGACTTGGTCAAAGTGGAAGCGGTCATAGGCCCGCCAAGCGGCGCGAGTAGGAGCGTCTGGATTGAGGGCACTGAGGCCCATGAGAAGACTGGAAGTCTGGTAAAATTTTTCCAGCTCTATCAAGAATCGATTATCCACCGTCTCAGCTTTAGAGAGAAAGCGGAGGATATTGTCCAGTTGCTCCTGAAAGCGGACATCGTCAGCTGTTGCCTGTTTGCAGACTTGGTAAGCTTTGTTTAAGTCAGTAATCAAAGTTTGAGCTCTTTTGATAGGGTCTGTATCTGTCATGAGAATTCCTCCTTAAATCTCTGGTTGCTAGTCTTGGCCCTAGCAACTGTGTTTTGATACTGTAAGTCTATCACTTTTATCTCCTTTTTTAGCTTCAAATCTTTAATTGTCCTTGAAATTTCCTGAATGGTACTGTTAAGATTTTATGATAAAATAGTGGTAAGATTATCATGCTTATTTGAGGAACAAGCTACCCTTCAGGAGCCTTGAAGGCCTGTTTAGGATTTGGTGGGCTTGTATCATAGTATTTTTGCTATTCTCTTTTTAGGAAGAAATCGAAACAAGGAGAGTAAGAAGATGAGAATATTTGTTTTAGAAGATGACTTTTCCCAACAGACTAGGATTGAAACGACGATTGATAAACTCTTGAAAGAACATTATATCACTCCCAGCTCTTTTGAGGTCTTTGGTAAGCCAGACCAACTGCTTGCAGAGGTGCATGAGAAGGGCGCCCATCAGCTATTCTTTTTGGATATTGAGATTCGAAATGAGGAGATGAAGGGGCTGGAAGTGGCTAGAAAAATTCGGGATCGAGATCCTTATGCTCTCATCGTCTTTGTGACGACTCACTCGGAGTTTATGCCTCTATCCTTTCGCTACCAAGTGTCTGCTTTGGACTACATTGATAAGGCCTTGTCAGCAGAGGAGTTTGAATCTCGTATCGAGACAGCCCTTCTCTATGCCAATAGTCAAGACAGTAAAACTCTAGCTGAAGATTGCTTTTACTTTAAATCAAAATTTGCCCAATTCCAGTATCCTTTTAAAGAGGTTTATTATCTCGAAACGTCGCCCAGAGCCCATCGTGTTATTCTCTATACCAAGACGGACAGGCTGGAATTTACAGCGAGTTTAGAGGAGGTTTTCAAGCAGGAACCCCGTCTCTTGCAGTGCCATCGCTCTTTTCTCATCAATCCTGCCAATGTGGTGCGTTTGGATAAGAAAGAAAAACTCCTTTTCTTTCCTAATGGCGGAAGCTGTATGATTGCGCGTTATAAGGTCAGAGAAGTGTCTGAAGCTATTAATAACTTACACTGAGCTAGGAGAGTTTATGAATATTGCTTGGATATTGTTGTATACACTTGTTACTCATGGGCTAGAAATTGTCATTTTCTTTAAGGTGGATGGAATTGGTATCACTTTTGAGAGGATTTTTAAGGCTTTTCTTTTTAAGATACTGTTGGCCTTTGTTTTTTTAATGATTGAATATATGGTAGGAGATAATTACCTATTTTATTTTATGGAACCCTTGTACGGCATAGGCTTATCTTTCTTATTGTTAAGAGGACTTCCTAAAAAACTCCTTCTCTTTTATGGTCTCTTTCCAATGATATTAGTGAATCTCTTTCATAGAGGTGTTTCCTATTTTGTGCTTCCATTTTTGGGACAAGGGCAAGTATATGATGACTACTCATTTGCTTGGTTATGTATAATAATTTTCAATTTCTTCATTTCCCTAGTCTTTTTGAAATGGTTGGACTATGATTTCACTAACTTGAGAAGGGGGATTCTAGATAAAGGTTTTCAACAGTCCCTGACTAAGATTAACTGGATAATGGGGGCGTACTATTTGGTGATGCAAAGTCTGTCTTTCTTTGAATATGAACAAGGTATTCAATCAAAGACTGTTCGCCATCTGATTCTGGTGTTTTACCTACTCTTTTTTATGGGGGTTATCAAGAAGCTGGATACCTACTTGAAGGACAAACTTCATGAGAGACTGGACCAAGAGCAGGCCTTGCGCTACAGAGATATGGAACGCTATAGTCGGCATATAGAGGAACTTTACAAGGAAGTACGGAGCTTTCGCCATGACTACACCAACCTCTTGACCAGTTTACGTCTGGGCATTGAAGAGGAGGATATGGAGCAGATAAAAGAGGTCTACGACTCCGTCTTAAAGGATTCTAGTGAAAAATTGCAGGACAATAAATATGACCTTGGACGATTGGTGAATATTCGTGATAAAGCCCTCAAAAGTCTTCTAGCAGGAAAATTTCTAAAAGCCAGAGATAAGAACATTGTCTTTAATGTCGAAGTTCCAGAGGAGATTCAGGTAGAGGGGATGAGCCTACTTGATTTTCTAACCATTGTGTCTATCCTTTGTGACAATGCTATTGAAGCCAGTGCAGAGGCCAGTCAACCTCACGTTTCAATCGCCTTTTTAAAAAATGGAGCACAGGAGACCTTTATCATTGAAAACTCCATCAAAGAAGAGGGCATCGATATTTCTGAAATCTTCTCCTTTGGAGCCAGTTCTAAAGGGGAGGAGAGAGGAGTTGGTCTCTATACCGTTATGAAGATTGTGGAAAGTCATCCCAATACCAGTCTCAATACCACCTGCCAAAATCAAGTCTTTCGTCAGGTTTTAACAGTTCACTCGATGTCAGTTGATGATTAGAAGATTTGTTGAAAGAAGTACTGCCCAAAGTCATCAATTAAAATACTATAGTATGCGAGGTATATTAAATGAATAAGAAATCCTTTTTTATCATCTGTTCTACGTTGATCATAGCATCGAATCTTCTCATGATTTCTGTGGTGAACAAGGGAGAAGAAACAGGGGGCAACCTGTTTGTGATTGCTATAGCCTGTGTTTTGCTACCAGCCTTTTTATATGCAGTTGAAAACCAACTGACTTCATTGATAAGAGTAGAATCCATACTCCTGATTCAGTTGACAGTTATATCCCTACTCCGTCTTATCAACAGAATAGGGAGTACGCCTGAAATCCTCAACATTATCATTACCCTTATCGCTTTGGCAAGTGGGACAGCTGCTATCCTTGTTGCGATCATGAGAATATATGAGAACATACGGAAGTGAGGGTGAGTAGTTCTCTATTTTGTATTTTCACATTGCCAAGTTCCCCCAGGGCAAGTATGTTTTCCATGCTTGCTTTTTAAATTTTTTAACAATTCAAGATGTTTTGATGACCATTTATGATTTGAGTGATCCAAGGTCAAAATGAGTGCTATACTAGCAGTGTAAAGATTCTAGCTCAACAAAGATTCAGGAGGAAATCTTATGAAGAAAAAAATACTTGTCATTTTCATCTTGTATCTAATCATGTCCATCTTTCTTTATCCGTTTAGGGAGAGTACTTGGTATCAGCTATTTTATACCATAGCCTATGTGATTGCAGTGATGATTTATTTTGCTATCATGAAAAAGAAAGGAGAAAAGAAATGAAAACTTTTCTTGCTAAAAAACGGAACATCTTCCTTGCGAGATTGTTCCTAGGTCAGTTGCCCTTACTTGTCTCCACTTATCTATTTCTATCTCGTCAGTTTTTAAATTTTTCCTTGGTTTTCCAATTTCTCTTGGTGGTTATTAACTTGGTTTCTATTTTGGTTACTGTTTACCTCACTAGGGAGATGAGGATAAGAGAGTTTGAAGATGATGATTTGGTTAGTCCTAGAACCAATCAACTCATGTATATCGGCTTGACAGGTTTTATGTCCATTATCTGTTTGTATAGAGGTATCACAGCAGGAGAATTCTACCAACAACTTATTGCTTATATAGGCGCTATTCTCTGCTTGCTTATTATGCTTCTGCTCATTTGGGGCTTGAAGTATTATAAAAAGTAGAGGCTAATGCAGTTTTTGCAATTTAAGATTAGGATGAAAAAAATTAATAAACAGTAATACTAAACTTGTCAAAGTTGCAACAAAACAAAAACAAAAAAGTAGTATTCGTTATGAATACAAAAACGATGTCACAATTTGAAATGATGGATAATGAGATGCTTGCGAAAGTTGAAGGAGGTTTCGGAGGTTGGGGAGATATGGTTGCTGGTTTATTGGGTGGGCTAGCACCTTCTCCAACATTGGATCAATTAAATGGTAAGTGGCCTATTATACATTTTTCAAAACCATGTGGTCCTTATGGTATAGGGGGAACTCCAAACTCATGTAATGGTATTTAAAAAGGATTGAAGCTATGAAGGCAAAATATGGGAATCAAATTGTTGATGTTTGGGAAATTGGTCAAGCAACTCCTAAACCAAGTTGGGTAGAGGAAGCTTTTCAAAAAAATTATATAGTTTGGTTGGATAATCATGTGCGCATTCTAATGGCAGGTCTTAACACTTCTCTCGAAACGAATATCAAGTTTGGTCTAGTTGGAACAGTTGGAGGAGGATTCGCTGGTTATGGGATGTATGTTCTTGGTTATCCAGGTGATTATATAGATATCACCAATCATAGAGTTGTTTCTGCTAAAACATTTCATAAAAGTTATCAAATTTTAGAAAATGATTAGATGTCATTTAATTGTAATGGAGAAAGCAATGAAAAAAATATTTTTTAAAAAACAGACCATCTTCCTTGCGAGATTGTTCCTAGGTCAGTTGCCCTTACTTGTCTCTACTTATCTATTCCTATCTCGTCAGTTTTTAAATTTTTCCTTGGTTTTCCAATTTCTTTTAGTGATTATTAACTTGGCTTCTATTTTGGTCACTGTTTACCTTACTAGGGAGATGAGGATAAGAGAGTTTGAAGATGATGATTTAGTTAGTCCTAGAACCAATCAACTTATGTTCATTGGTTTGACAGGTTTTATGTCTATCATTTGTTTGTATAGAGGGATCACAGCAGGAGAATTCTATCAGCAATTAATTGCCTATATTGGCGCTATTCTCTGCTTGCTTATCATGCTTCTACTCATTTGGGGTTTGAAGTATTATAAAAAGTAGGGAAGAGTTTTCTTATTAATCTGGGACTAGTCTAAAGACTGGCAGGAGGAGGTCATCATGTATAAACACTTATTTTTCCTAGATTCAAAAACCTTAGACTGGTTGACACCCTATATTCTAGTCTTGGCTTCTGACACCATTGCCTTTAATGTTTTTGTGCTAACCTTTGTATCTGTTGTGATTTTTTATTTTCTGAATCCCATGCTAGCTTTGATAGCTATATTCTTAGGGGCTGGCTATGTGGTCGGTTTTTGGTTGTTAAAATGGTTTGTTTTGGAAAGACTAGAGTTAAAGGATGACTTGTAGTAAAGTCTGTTTGTTGAGGAGGATAATTTTATGGAGTTTTTTGATAAATTTCATGCCTTGTGCATTGGATTTTTAGTACTACTAATTGTCATTACAGTTCCTTATACGATTAACCATGGGGATTTTTTTCAAAATGAATCTGCATTGATTATTGTAAGTCTTCTTGTAACCTCGATGAGTGTTGCTTATGCTAGAAAATTTGAAATGATTTCTTTTGGGATGTTAAGCAAGAAAGACCTTTTGCTTTTTATTGCAATCTTTCTTCTAAGTGTGCTTGAGACGCTGGTTTATATTAAATTCTTTGCTGTTTCTTCTGGAGCGGGAGTTCAACACTTGGCGGAAGTCCGCAGAGGAATTTCCCTGTCTTTGGTTTTGACTTCCTCAGTTTTTGGCCCCATCCAGGAGGAACTCATTTTCAGAGGACTTCTTCAAGGTGCGGTTTTTGACAATTCTTGGTTAGGGCTTGTGCTAACTTCCTCTCTCTTTTCTTTTATGCATGGACCTTCTAATATCCCTTCGTTTATTTTTTATCTACTTGGGGGCTTGTTGCTGGGCTTTGCTTATAAAAAGAGCCAAAACATATGGGTTTCTACTTTAGTTCATATGTTTTACAATGCTTGGCCACTCTTATATTATTTATAAAAATCATGAAAGGTAAGCAGAAGACGGTGCTTGCCTCTTTCTTTCTATAAGGATACCCAAGCCAATCCAGAGGCTTTTCTTTGAGAATCGGGTGTGGAGCGGTTGACGAATAGGCCAAAAACTAGTAGAATAGTAAGGAAACTTTATACGGAGGAAAGAAATGGATTTGGGTGATAATGAGCTAACACTGACTCCCATACCTGGGAAAAGTGGCAAGGCTTATATGGGTAGCTATCCTGATGGGAAGCGTATCTTTGTAAAAATGAACACCTCTCCAATCCTACCTGGTCTAGCTAGAGAACAAATTGCTCCACAATTATTATGGAGTCGCCGTTTGGCAGATGGGCGTGATATGTGTGCTCAAGAATGGTTGACAGGCAAGATATTGACACCCTATGATATGAATCGTAAGCAAATCGTCAATATTTTAACCCGTCTGCATCGCTCACGTCCTTTGATGACACAGTTGAGTCGTTTGGGATATGCCATGGAAACACCTGTAGATTTACTACAGTCTTGGCAGGAAACGGCTCCAGATGCTTTGCGTAAAAATCATTTTATCAGTGAAGTGATGGCTGATTTACGTCAGACTATTCCAGGATTTAGAGAGGACTATGCGACCATTGTCCATGGAGATGTACGACATAGTAATTGGATTGAGACAGATAGTGGCTTGATTTATTTGGTAGATTGGGATTCGGTTCGCTTGACCGACCGCATGTTTGACGTGGCTCACATGCTCTGCCATTATATTCCAGAACATCAGTGGAAGGAATGGTTGACCTACTACGGTTACAAGTACAATCAAACGGTATTAAATAAATTGTATTGGTACGGTCAATTGTCTTACTTGAGCCAGATTTCCAAGTATTATATGAACCAAGATTTAGAAAATGTCAATCGGGAGATCCATGGCTTGCGTCACTTCCGAGACAAGTATGGAAAGAGAAGATGAGAGTTAGAAATCGTAAAGGGGCGACAGAATTACTAGAGGCAAATCCCCAGTATGTGGTCCTCAATCCCTTGGAAGCCAAAGGGAAATGGCGGGACTTGTTTGGCAATGATAATCCCATTCATGTGGAAGTTGGAAGTGGAAAGGGTGCCTTTGTTTCAGGTATGGCCAAGCAAAACCCTGACATCAACTATATCGGGATTGATATTCAAAAGTCTGTTTTGAGCTATGCTTTGGACAAGGTGCTTGAAGTTGGAGTTCCTAATATCAAGCTCTTGTGGGTAGATGGTTCTGACTTGACTGACTACTTTGAAGATGGTGAGATTGATCGCTTGTATCTGAACTTTTCAGATCCTTGGCCTAAAAAACGCCATGAAAAGCGTCGTTTGACCTACAAGACCTTCTTGGATACCTTCAAGCGTATCTTGCCTGAAAATGGAGAAATTCATTTCAAGACGGATAACCGTGGCTTGTTTGAGTACAGCCTAGTGAGCTTTTCTCAGTATGGCATGAAGCTCAATGGTGTTTGGCTTGATTTACATGCCAGTGATTTTGAAGGCAATGTCATGACAGAATACGAGCAAAAATTCTCCAACAAGGGGCAAGTTATCTACCGAGTTGAGGCAGAATTTTAAGAAAAAGCCTGAAATCAGGCTGTATAAGTGCTTTTGCTTTACATAAGTTGGCAAACGTGTTATACTAATAGTAAGAATATGAAAAGTGAGGCGGGGAAATATCTTCGCCTCTTGCTTATGAGGAGGTGGACGCAATCGCAACAATCGTAGAATTAGTCAGAGAAGTTGTAGAACCTGTCATACAAGCACCTTTTGAACTCGTGGATATCGAGTACGGAAAGATTGGCAGTGACATGATTCTCAGTATTTTTGTAGATAAACCTGAAGGAATTACCTTGAACGACACGGCGGACTTGACAGAAATTATCAGTCCTGTCCTAGACACCATCAAGCCAGATCCCTTCCCAGAACAATATTTCCTAGAAATCACCAGTCCAGGCTTGGAACGTCCTTTGAAAACCAAGGATGCCGTCGCTGGAGCGGTTGGGAAATACATCCATGTCGGGCTCTACCAAGCCATCGATAAGCAAAAGGTCTTTGAAGGAACCTTGTTGGCCTTTGAAGAGGACGAGTTGACCATGGAATATATGGACAAGACGCGTAAGAAAACCGTCCAAATTCCATACAGTTTAGTATCAAAAGCACGTTTAGCAGTTAAATTATAGAAAAAGAAAGGATAGCTTTTGAGGATTCAAAAGTGAAGAAAACATGAGTAAAGAAATGCTAGAGGCCTTCCGCATTTTGGAAGAAGACAAGGGAATCAAAAAAGAAGATATCATCGACGCAGTAGTAGAGTCGCTTCGTTCCGCTTATCGCAGACGCTATGGTCAGTCAGACAGTGTAGCTATTGATTTCAACGAAAAAACAGGTGACTTTACAGTTTATACTGTTCGTGAAGTGGTTGATGAAGTATTTGATAGCCGTTTGGAAATCAGCTTAAAAGATGCTCTTGCCATTAACTCAGCTTACGAGCTTGGTGACAAAATCAAGTTTGAAGAAGCACCAGGTGAGTTTGGTCGTGTAGCAGCCCAATCTGCCAAACAAACCATCATGGAAAAAATGCGCAAGCAAACACGTGCTATCACCTATAATACTTACAAAGAGCATGAACAAGAAATCATGTCTGGTACTGTTGAACGCTTTGATAACCGCTTCATTTATGTCAATCTTGGCAGCATCGAAGCTCAATTGTCAAAACAAGACCAAATCCCTGGAGAAGTTTTTGCTTCCCACGACCGTATTGAAGTCTATGTTTACAAGGTTGAAGACAACCCTCGTGGTGTTAACGTCTTTGTTAGCCGTAGCCATCCAGAAATGATCAAACGCTTGATGGAACAAGAAATTCCAGAAGTCTACGACGGAACAGTTGAGATCATGAGCGTGGCTCGTGAAGCAGGTGACCGTACAAAGGTTGCAGTTCGTAGCCACAATCCAAACGTGGATGCTATCGGTACAATCGTTGGACGTGGTGGAGCGAATATCAAGAAGATTACTAGCAAATTCCACCCAGCTCGCTACGATGCTAAGAATGATCGCATGGTACCAATCGAAGAAAATATCGACGTTATCGAGTGGGTAGCAGATCCAGCTGAATTTATCTACAACGCTATCGCTCCTGCTGAAGTTGACCAAGTTATCTTTGATGAAAACGACAGTAAACGTGCCTTGGTCGTTGTGCCAGATAACAAGCTTTCTCTTGCCATTGGTCGTCGTGGACAAAACGTGCGCTTGGCGGCTCACTTGACTGGTTACCGTATCGATATCAAGTCTGCTAGTGAATTTGAAGCCATGGAAGAAGCTGCTTCAGTAGATTTAGAAGTAGAAAACGATACTGTAGAAGAATAAAAGTTGCTAGAGGAGGGAAAGATGAAAACGAGAAAAATCCCTTTGCGCAAGTCTGTTGTGTCCAATGAAGTGATTGATAAGCGGGATTTGCTCCGCATTGTCAAAAACAAAGAAGGGCAAGTCTTTATTGATCCGACAGGTAAGGCCAATGGCCGCGGCGCTTATATCAAACTAGACAATGCAGAAGCCCTAGAGGCGAAAAAGAAGAAGGTCTTTAACCGTAGCTTTAGCATGGAAGTGGATGAAAGCTTTTATGACGAGTTGATCGCTTATGTGGATCACAAAGTGAAAAGAAGAGAGTTAGGACTTGAATAAGCAAAAGATAAGTAATCTCTTGGGACTTGCTCAGCGAGCAGGGCGGATTATATCGGGTGAAGAATTGGTGGTCAAGGCCATTCAAGACGGCAAGGCCAAGTTGGTCTTTCTAGCCCATGATGCTGGACCCAATCTAACCAAGAAGATTCAAGATAAAAGTCATTATTATCAAGTAGAAATTGTAACCGTGTTTTCAACACTGGAATTAAGCATAGCAGTCGGGAAATCGAGAAAGGTTTTGGCTGTAACAGATGCTGGATTTACAAAGAAAATGAGGTCTCTTATGGAATAGAAGAGGAGGACATGATTTGTCTAAGAAAAGATTGTACGAAATCGCAAAAGAACTTGGAAAAGAAAGTAAAGAAGTTGTAGCGCGTGCAAAAGAGTTGGGCTTGGATGTGAAAAGCCACTCATCAAGTGTGGAAGAAGCTGTCGCTGCAAAAATCGCTGCCAGCTTTAAGCCTGCAGCTGCTCCGAAAGTAGAAGCAAAACCTGCAGCACCAAAAGCAAGTGCAGAAAAGAAAGCCGAGAAATCTGAGCCAGCTAAACCAGCTGTAGCCAAGGAAGAGGCAAAAGCGGCTAAACCAGTTGCTCCTGAAACAGAAAAAGCAGCAGCTAAACCGCAAAGTCGTAATTTCAAGGCTGAGCGTGAAGCCCGTGCTAAAGAGCAGGCAGAGCGACGCAAGCAAAATAAGGGCAATAGCCGTGACCAACAACAAAACGGCAACCGTCAGAAAAACGACGGCCGCAATGGTGGAAAACAAGGTCAAGGAAACCGCGACAATCGTCGCTTTAATGACCAAGCTAAGAAACAGCAAGGTCAGCAAAATCGTGGTAATGAACGCCGTCAACAAGAGGACAAACGTCCCAATCAAGCGGCTCCACGTGTTGACTTTAAAGCCCGTGCAGCAGCCCTAAAAGCAGAGCAAAATGCAGAATATGCACGTTCAAGTGAGGAGCGTTTCAAGCAGACTCAGGCTGCCAAGGAAGCCTTGGCCCAAGCTAACAAACGCAAGGAGCCAGAGGAAATCTTTGAAGAGGTGGCTAAGTTAGCTGAACAAGCGCAACAAGTTCAAGCAGTGGTTGAAACAGCTCCTGTAGCTAAAGAAGCATTAGTGGATACACGTCGTAAAAAACAAGCTCGACCAGACAAAGAACGTGATGATTTCGATCACGAAGAAGATGGTCCTAGAAAACAACAAAAGAATCGAAGTAGTCAAAGTCAAGTGAGAAATCAAAGAAATAGTAACTGGAATAACAACAAAAAGAACAAAAAAGGCAATAACAAGAACAACCGTAATCAGACTCCAAAACCTGTTACGGAGCGTAAATTCCATGAATTGCCAACAGAATTTGAATATACAGATGGTATGACCGTTGCGGAAATCGCAAAACGTATCAAACGTGAACCAGCTGAAATCGTTAAGAAACTCTTTATGATGGGTGTCATGGCCACACAAAACCAATCCTTGGATGGAGAAACCATTGAACTTCTCATGGTGGATTACGGTATCGAAGCTAAACAAAAAGTTGAAGTGGATAATGCCGACATCGAACGTTTCTTTGTCGAAGATGGTTATCTCAATGAAGATGAATTGGTTGAGCGTCCACCAGTTGTAACTATCATGGGACACGTTGACCACGGTAAAACAACACTTCTAGATACCCTTCGTAATTCTCGTGTTGCGACAGGTGAAGCGGGTGGTATCACGCAGCATATCGGTGCCTACCAAATCGTTGAAAATGGCAAGAAGATTACCTTCCTTGACACACCAGGACACGCGGCCTTTACATCGATGCGTGCGCGTGGTGCTTCTGTTACCGATATTACGATCTTGGTCGTAGCGGCAGATGACGGGGTTATGCCTCAGACAATTGAAGCCATTAACCACTCAAAAGCGGCCAACGTTCCAATCATCGTAGCCATTAACAAGATTGATAAACCAGGTGCTAACCCAGAACGTGTTATCGGTGAATTGGCTGAGCATGGTGTCATGTCAACCGCTTGGGGTGGAGATTCTGAATTTGTTGAAATCTCGGCTAAATTCAACCAAAACATCGAAGAATTGTTGGAAACAGTCCTTCTTGTGGCTGAAATCCAAGAACTTAAGGCAGACCCAACAGTTCGTGCGATCGGTACAGTTATCGAAGCTCGCTTGGATAAAGGAAAAGGTGCGGTCGCAACCCTTCTTGTTCAACAAGGTACCTTGAATGTTCAAGACCCAATCGTTGTCGGAAATACCTTCGGTCGTGTCCGTGCTATGACCAATGACCTTGGTCGTCGTGTTAAGGTTGCTGGACCATCAACACCAGTTTCAATCACAGGTTTGAACGAAGCGCCAATGGCGGGTGACCACTTTGCCGTTTACGAAGATGAAAAATCTGCGCGTGCAGCAGGTGAAGAGCGTGCCAAACGTGCCCTCATGAAACAACGTCAAGCTACCCAACGTGTTAGCCTTGAAAATCTCTTTGATACCCTTAAAGCTGGTGAACTCAAGTCAGTTAACGTCATCATCAAGGCCGATGTACAAGGTTCTGTTGAAGCCCTCTCTGCCTCACTTCAAAAGATCGACGTGGAAGGTGTCAAAGTTACCATCGTTCACTCTGCGGTCGGTGCTATCAACGAATCAGACGTGACCCTTGCGGAAGCTTCAAATGCCTTTATCGTTGGTTTCAACGTACGTCCTACACCACAAGCTCGTCAACAAGCCGATGCTGACGATGTAGAAATCCGTCTCCACAGCATTATCTACAAAGTTATCGAAGAGATGGAAGAAGCTATGAAAGGGATGCTTGATCCAGAATTTGAAGAAAAAATCATCGGTGAAGCTCTTATCCGTGAAACCTTCAAGGTATCTAAAGTGGGAACTATCGGTGGATTTATGGTTATCAACGGTAAGGTTACCCGTGACTCTAAAGTCCGTGTTATCCGTGACGGTGTTGTTATCTATGATGGTGAACTCGCAAGCTTGAAACACTACAAAGACGACGTTAAGGAAGTTACAAACGGCCGTGAAGGTGGATTGATGATTGACGGCTACAATGATATCAAGATGGATGATGTGATTGAGGCTTATGTCATGGAAGAAATTAAAAGATAAGATTTTTGCTCCTTTCTTAGGTGGTGAGGGACGCAAGCAAACTGATGGTTTCATTGCTTATTTTTGAGCCTAGAGTCTCAAAAATCCCCTGTGATGGGACTGATAAATCAGTTCCATCACTTTCACCACAGCGAAAGAAGCAGGTGAGTTCAAATTGAACTTCGTTTCAATTTGAAATAAAAATCAAGAAGTTTAAAATAGCTAGGTCTGCTGGCCTAGCTTTTGGTTCAAAGTAGAGAAAGGAATATCATGGCAAATCATTTCCGTACGGATCGTGTGGGCATGGAAATCAAGCGTGAAGTCAATGAGATTTTGCAAAAGAAAGTCCGTGATCCGCGTGTCCAAGGCGTAACCATCACAGATGTTCAAATGCTAGGTGACTTGTCTGTTGCCAAGGTTTACTATACCATTTTGAGTAACCTTGCTTCGGATAATCAAAAAGCCCAAATCGGGCTTGAAAAAGCAACTGGTACCATCAAACGTGAACTTGGTCGCAATTTGAAATTGTACAAAATCCCAGATTTGACCTTCGTCAAAGACGAATCCATTGAGTATGGAAACAAGATTGACGAGATGCTACGCAATCTGGATAAGAACTAAGAAGAGGGGCAACCCTCTTTTTTGGTGCTTGGATTCTTCTAGCTATTAATAGCTGTATTTGTAATTGCAAAAAACAGTTTAAAAAATTTGTAAATACCTCATAGTATGATATGATAAAGTTTAATACGAATGATAAATGGAGATAGAGATGGGCAAACAAGAGTTAGCGATGCAAGTGCTGCAACAAGTGGTGAAATTACCCATGGTCAAAGTTGATCGAGAAAAATTTTTAGTTGACAAGTTTTCTAAAGAGTTAGATCGAAAGGATATTGCTACATTATTGGAAAAAGGTCCGACCTCTTTGTTAACAAAGGAAAGCTTGGATCGAGTTGCTAAGACCTGTATTAAGGACAATGTTCTACGAGCAAGCGGGACTTCGATTTTGGCGGGTTTACCTGGTGGTATTGCCATGGCAATCACTATTCCAACAGATGTAGTTCAGTTTTATGCTTTTTCATTAAAGTTGGCCCAAGAACTAGGCTATATTTATGGATTTGATGATCTTTGGGAATCACGTGATGAATTGAGCGAGGATGCTCAAAATACACTCTTGCTTTATCTCGGTGTCATGCTAGGGGTAAATGGAGCAGGAGCTTTGCTTCGCTCTGGAGGTGTAACAGTTGCCAAGCATGTGATGAAGACGATTCCGCAGAAAGCTTTGACAAAGACACTTTGGTATCCTATTCTGGAAAAAGTTTTGAAAATTTTTGGAGTCAGCTTGACAAAGGGAGGCTTGGCTAAGGGAATGGGAAAAGTGATTCCTATTTTAGGGGGTGTCCTTTCTGGTGGCTTAACCTTTGCGACCATGAAGCCGATGGGGGAAAGACTGCAAAAGGAATTATCCAAATTAGTTAACTATAATGAAGGGCAGTATCAAATAGATATTGATACTATCCGAAAAGAAGCTGAAATCATCGAAGGTGAGTAATATGGGACTCATAAAAATTCTAGCTAAAACTTACGGAAATTACTTTTTGACCATGCAAGGTGTAAAAGTGATGAAACGATAAAGAAAGATGACCATGTCGTTGTCGGTCTAGGAAAACTCTTTATTGCAGACAAGCTAATGGATACGGCTCGGTGGCTCATAAAGCCAGAGGAGAGAGAATGAAATTTTTCTGGGGCCTTCTTGCCATTATTTTTATCAAACCGATTATTGGAATTATGAAATTCCTGTGGATGATCATCTCTTTTGCAGTCCAATTGCTGTTTTACAAGCTATTATTTAAGATATTGGATTGGCTCTTTAAACTTATTTAGATGGTAATCCAAATCGCAGAGAACTAGCAGAAACTCCACTGCTAGTTTTTTAATCACTTTCCTTGTGGTATAATAAAAACAGTAAAATCATTTTAGAACATACAATGGAGGTCATCATGGATAACATCATCGATGTTTCAATTCCTGTTGCAGAAGTGGTGGACAAGCATCCAGAAGTCTTGGAAATCTTAGTGGAGCTTGGATTTAAACCTCTTGCTAATCCCTTAATGCGCAATACAGTTGGTCGTAAAGTATCACTCAAACAGGGTTCTAAGCTGGAAGGAACTCCTATGGACAAGATTGTCCGCACGCTGGAAGCAAACGGCTACGAAGTGATTGGGTTAGACTAATGGCAGATGAACGGATTCATGTCCTGCGGGATATTTTGTTAGAATTGCATAATGGCGCCTCTCCTGAGTCGGTTCAGGAGCGTTTTGATGCGACCTTTGCAGGTGTCTCAGCCATAGAGATTTCCCTCATGGAGCACGAGTTGATGAACTCAGACTCAGGTGTCACCTTTGAAGATGTCATGGAACTCTGTGATGTCCATGCCAATCTTTTTAAAAATGCTATCAAAGGTGTCGAAGTAGAGGATACTGAGCATCCAGGTCACCCAGTTCGTGTCTTCAAGGAAGAAAATCTTGTTCTTCGTGCGGCCTTAATTCGCATTCGGAGATTGCTAGATACCTATGAGTCTATGGAAGACGAGGAAATGCTGGCGGAGATGCGTAAGGGTTTGGTGCGTCAGATGGGACTTGTGGGGCAATTTGACATCCACTACCAGCGCAAGGAAGAGCTTTTCTTTCCTATCATGGAGCGCTATGGACACGATTCACCTCCTAAGGTCATGTGGGGAGTGGATGACCAGATTAGGGAACTCTTTCAAACAGCTTTAGCGACAGCCAAGTCATTACCAGAAGTGTCGATTCGCAGTGTAAAAGAAGATTTTGAAGCCTTTGCGACAGAGTTTGAAAGTATGATTTTCAAGGAAGAGTCCATCCTTCTCATGATTCTCCTTGAGTCCTTTACTCAGGATGACTGGCTTCAGATTGCGGAGGAGAGCGATACCTACGGCTATGCCATCATCCGTCCGTCTGAGAAATGGGTGCCAGAAAGACAGAGTTTTGTTGAGGAAAAGAGCGCAGAGGAGCCTATTCAACTAGAAACGGCAGAGGGACAAGTTCAGCAAGTTATCGATACGCCAGAAGGACAGTTTACCATTACCTTTACCCCTAAGGAAAAGGAATCAGCTTTGGATCGCCATAGTCAACAGGCTTTTGGCAATGGCTATCTCTCGGTCGAGCAGGCTAATCTCATCCTCAATCACCTCCCCATGGAGATTACCTTTGTCAATAAAGACGATATTTTCCAGTATTACAATGACAATACGCCGGCTGACGAGATGATTTTCAAACGGACGCCGTCCCAAGTTGGGCGCAATGTTGAACTCTGTCATCCACCTAAGTACTTGGATAAGGTAAAGACCATCATGAAGGGACTTCGTGAGGGAAGCAAAGACAAGTATGAAATGTGGTTCAAGTCTGAGTCGCGAGGTAAGTTTGTTCACATCACCTACGCTGCAGTCCATGATGAGAACGGAGAATTCCAAGGAGTGTTGGAGTATGTTCAGGATATTCAGCCCTACCGTGAGATTGATACGGACTATTTCCGTGGATTAGAATAAGGAGAAAAAATGAGTTACGAACAAGAATTTATGAAGGAATTTGAAGCCTGGGTCAATACCCAGATTATGATTAACGATATGGCGCACAAGGAAAGTCAAAAGGTCTATGAAGAAGACCAAGACGAGCGTGCCAAAGATGCCATGATTCGCTACGAAAGTCGCTTGGATGCTTATCAGTTCTTGCTTGGTAAGTTTGAAAACTTCAAAGCAGGTAAGGGATTTCATGATTTGCCAGAAGGCTTGTTTGGTGAGAGAAATTATTAATCGAGATAGATTCTTGATTTTTTACTAAAATCTTGATAGAATATTTATATTAAATCCTTGTCAGAGCAGGGATTTTTTATTGAAAGGATTTTATCATGTCAAAGAAACTCAATCGTAAAAAACAATTACGAAATAGCCTCCGTCGCTCAGGTGCTTTTTCAAGCACTGTGACTAAGGTTGTAGAAGAGACAAAGAAAGTCGTGAAACGTGCCGAGCAGTCAGCAAGCGAAGCTGGTAAGGCTGTTTCTAAAAAAGTTGAACAAGCAGTAGAAGCTACCAAAGAGCAAGCTCAAAAAGTAGCCAATTCTATAGAAGATTTTGCAGCTAACCTGGGTGGACTTCCACTTGACCGTGCCAAAACTTTCTATGATGAAGGTATCAAGTCTGCTTCAGATTTCAAAAACTGGACTGAAAAAGAACTCCTTGCCTTGAAAGGAATCGGCCCAGCTACCATCAAGAAATTGAAAGAAAATGGTATCAAGTTCAAGTAATCTTTCTTGTCCCTTGCATTTCCGAAAAAATCTTGCTACAATAGAGCCATTAGAGGTGTTTTGAATCCCACATTTTACAGAAAGTGGCGGTGCTGAGAAGTCCACAAATGTGTCAAAACTAGTTGCTAATGGCTGAAAATGAAATAAAAGTGTCTTTTTGTTTTAAAGACGAGAGTTGCGGGCATCTGCCCGAAATTGGGTGGTACCGCGGATAAACACATTCGTCCCTGTCATGTAGATGGCAGGGACGATTTTTTGTAGAAAGCGAGAAAGAAGGATGTCAAGAGCTGAATTACCAGAACGGTTAGAAACAGCGCGTTTAGTCTTAAGAGTCCGTACCGTGGCTGATGCCGAGGATATCTTTGACCATGCTAGTCGTCCAGAAGTCGCCTACCCAGCAGGCTTTCCACCCGTCAAGACCTTGGAAGATGAGATTTATTATCTAGAGCATATCCTTCCTGAACGCAATGAAAAGGACAATCTCCCAGCTGGCTATGGGATTGTCGTCAAAGGAACCGATAAAGTCATTGGTTCCTTTGACTTCAACCATCGCCATGCGGATGATGTGCTAGAGCTTGGCTATACCTTGCATCCAGACTATTGGGGTCGAGGCTATGTACCAGAAGCAGCGCGAGCCTTGATTGACTTAGCCTTTAAAGATTTGGGTCTCCACAAGATTGGACTGACTTGTTTTGGTTATAATGTCCAAAGTCAACGAGTCGCAGAGAAGCTTGGATTTACCCTCGAAGCTCGAATAAGAGACAGAAAGGATGTTCAAGGAAACCGCTGTGACAGTCTGATATATGGTTTGCTGAAGGGTGAATGGGAGGTGATTTGATGCATCTTTTCATCATTGGTGCTCCAGCCTCAGGAAAAATGACGATTGGTCAAGAACTGTCTCGACTGACGGATTCTACCCTCTTTTATAATCATCAAGCCATCGATTTTGCACTAGAAATCTATCAGGATTATACCGAGGAGATGTGGGAATTTGTTCGTGGAATTACCTTTTCTTTCCTTGGAGCTAGCGCTAGAAATCAGAGATATGTGATTTTAACAGACGTGATTGATTTTTCAAATCAGTACCAGCTGATGTATTTGAAGCAAATTCAGGATTTATTGGATAACTTTCATCAAGAGATTCTGTTTGTTGAGTTGGAAACAAGTCTTGAGGAGCGTTTACGTCGAAATCAAACGGAGAATCGATTAAAGTACAAACCCTTAAAACGACATATTGAGGTATCTGAAAGAGAAATTTTAGATACAGCTGAAACACTTCAATTAAATTCCCAACGTCAACCTAGTGAGTTGCACCACTACTTTAAAATAAATAATACGAATCTGTCTGCAGAAGAGGTTGCTAAGCAAATTCAAAATAAAATGAACAAAATAGAGAAAGGACAAACACATGTCTAAAGAACTTTCACCTAAATACAATCCAGCCGAGGTTGAGGCTGGTCGTTACCAAAAATGGCTTGATTCTGATGTTTTCAAGCCTTCAGGCGATCAAAAGGCTAAGCCTTATTCAATCGTCATTCCACCACCAAACGTAACTGGGAAACTTCACCTTGGTCACGCTTGGGATACGACTTTGCAAGATATCATCATCCGTCAAAAACGTATGCAAGGTTTTGATACCCTTTGGCTTCCAGGGATGGACCACGCGGGGATTGCGACTCAAGCTAAGGTTGAGGAGCGCTTGCGTGGAGAGGGCATTACACGTTATGACCTAGGTCGTGAAAAATTCCTCGACAAGGTCTGGGAATGGAAAGACGAGTATGCCACTACTATCAAGGAACAATGGGGCAAGATGGGGCTCTCTGTCGATTACTCTCGCGAGCGTTTCACTCTTGATGAAGGTTTGTCAAAAGCTGTTCGCAAGGTCTTTGTGGACCTCTACAAGAAAGGTTGGATCTACCGTGGTGAGTTTATCATCAACTGGGACCCAGCAGCTCGCACAGCCCTTTCTGATATCGAGGTTATCCATAAGGACGTCGAAGGTGCCTTCTACCACATGAACTACATGCTGGAAGACGGGTCACGCGCCCTTGAAGTGGCGACAACTCGTCCTGAGACTATGTTTGGGGACGTTGCCGTTGCGGTCAATCCAGAAGACCCACGCTACAAGGACTTGATCGGTAAAAACGTCATCCTTCCAATTGCTAATAAACTGATCCCAATCGTTGGAGATGAGCATGCTGATCCTGAGTTTGGTACAGGTGTCGTGAAAATCACACCTGCTCACGATCCAAACGACTTCTTGGTTGGTCAACGTCATAACTTGCCACAAGTTAACGTGATGAACGACGATGGAACTATGAACGACTTGGCCTTCGAATTTGCAGGCATGGACCGTTTTGAAGCTCGTAAGGCAGTCGTTGCCAAGTTGGAAGAAATCGGTGCCCTTGTTAAAATAGAAAAACGTGTCCACAGTGTTGGTCACTCAGAGCGTACAGGTGTTGTGGTTGAGCCACGCTTGTCTACGCAATGGTTCGTTAAGATGGACCAATTGGCTAAAAATGCCATTGCCAACCAAGACACAGAAGACAAGGTAGAATTCTACCCACCTCGTTTCAACGATACCTTCCTCCAATGGATGGAAAATGTTCACGACTGGGTAATCTCTCGTCAGCTCTGGTGGGGTCACCAAATCCCTGCCTGGTACAATGCTGAGGGTGAAATGTACGTTGGCGAAGAAGCTCCAGAAGGTGACGGATGGACTCAGGACGAAGACGTCTTGGATACGTGGTTCAGTTCTGCCCTTTGGCCATTCTCAACCATGGGCTGGCCTGATGTCGACTCAGCAGACTTCAAACGTTACTTCCCAACATCAACTCTGGTAACAGGTTACGACATCATCTTCTTCTGGGTGTCTCGTATGATCTTCCAATCCTTGGAATTCACTGGCCGTCAGCCATTCCAAAACGTTCTAATCCACGGTCTCATTCGTGACGAGCAAGGGCGCAAGATGTCTAAGTCTCTCGGAAACGGGATTGACCCTATGGATGTCATCGAGAAATACGGTGCCGATGCCCTTCGTTGGTTCCTTTCAAACGGTTCTGCACCAGGACAAGACGTGCGCTTCTCTTACGAGAAAATGGATGCTTCATGGAACTTCATTAACAAGATCTGGAACATATCTCGCTACATCCTCATGAACAATGAAGGCTTGACTCTTGAGCAAGCAACTGCCAATGTCGAAAAAGTGGTCAACAAGGAAGCTGGAAATGTCACAGACCGCTGGATTCTCCACAACCTCAATGAAACTATCGGAAAAGCAACTGCCAACTTTGACAAGTTTGAGTTTGGTGTAGCTGGACACATCCTCTACAACTTCATCTGGGATGAATTTGCGGACTGGTACGTTGAGTTGACCAAGGAAGTCCTTTATAGCGACAACGAAGAAGAGAAGGTCATCACACGCTCTGTTCTCCTTTACACTTTGGACAAAATCCTTCGTCTCCTTCACCCAATCATGCCATTCGTGACCGAGGAAATTTTTGGACAAATCTCAGAAGATTCTATCGTTACAGCTGCATACCCAACTGTTAATCCAGACTTTGAAGACCTTGCGGCTCACACAGGTGTCGAAAGCCTCAAAGACTTGATCCGTGCCGTTCGGAATGCGCGTGCGGAAGTAAACGTAGCCCCAAGCAAGCCAATCACTATCCTTGTTAAGACAAGCGATAGTGACTTGGAAGCCTTCTTTAACAGCAATGTCAACTACATCAAACGCTTCACAAATCCAGAACACTTGGAGATCGCCTCAACTATTCCTGCGCCTGAACTTGCTATGTCAAGCGTCATCACAGGAGCAGAAATCTACCTGCCACTGGCAGACCTCCTCAATGTCGAAGAAGAACTAGCTCGTCTCGACAAGGAACTGGCTAAATGGCAAAAAGAACTGGATATGGTAGGCAAGAAGCTCTTTAACGAACGCTTCGTAGCCAATGCCAAACCAGAAGTCGTCCAAAAAGAACGCGACAAACAAGCTGACTACCAAGCCAAATACGACGCGACAGTGGCACGTATTGATGAGATGAAGAAGTTGGTGAAATAATGTTAAAAACCTAACCCTATCGGGTTGGGTTTTACATTTGATAGTGTTATAATAAAAAGGAGAAACTTTAGGAGAATATTATGGGGAAAATTGTTGCTATTGATTTATTTAGCGGTGCAGGTGGCACTACAAGTGGCCTTAAAAAATCAGGCATAGATGTTCAAGTTGCTGTTGAAATTGATTCCGTAGCTGTTAAAACTTATAAATTAAATAATCCTGAGGTGTCTGTAATAGATAAAGATATAAATTTAGTATCAGGAGATGAAGTAAAAGAGCATCTTAAAGTTGATACAGACGATAAACTAATGCTTGTGGCATGCCCACCATGTCAAGGTTTTTCAACTATTGGAACTAATGATGAAAATGACGAGAGGAATCAACTTGTTTTTCAATTTCTTCGTTTGATTAATGAATTGAATCCTGATTTTCTATTAATGGAAAATGTTGCGGGTATGACTAGAACAAGAAATGAAAAAATCTTTAAAAAATTTTTGACATCAATCGATAATAATTATAGTGTTATTTATAACATTTTAAATACAGCTGATTATGGAGTTCCTCAATCGAGAAAAAGATTGGTGTTACACGGGATTAGAAAAGAAATTATTGATAACACAAATTTAACTTTGAATTTGCCTTCCAAAACTCATTCAAATATACCAGAATTGAACCTTCTTCCATGGATTAATGCTGGTGTAATAATGGACTTGCCTCCTATTGAAGGAGGTGAAGAATATATTGGAGAAGGTATCTACAATCATGTTGCAAACAAACTATCTAATTTAAATATTGAGAGAATTACTCATATTAGAAATAATGGGGGAAATAGAACCTCTTTGCCAAAATCTTTAGAATTAAATTGTCATAAAAATCGTTCAGGTCATAGTGACGTATATGGAATATTAGATATCAACAAACCTTCCATTACTATTACAGGAGGATGTATGTCATATTCAAAAGGTAGATTTGGGCACCCAACTCAAAATAGAGCTTTAAGTGCAAGAGAAGCTGCAAGATTACAGTCTTTTGATGATGACTATATTTTTGTTGGAAATAGAGGTCAATTAGCTAAACAAATTGGTAATGCAGTTCCAGTGAAATTAGCTCAAGCTAGTGGAAATTATTTTATGTCGGTTTTTAGGGAGTTGAATGAATGAGTAAAAATACAATTGAATTATTAGAGAAATTATCTAATAAGTATACTCAGAATAAGGAGTTGTTTTATCCTTTTATCGAGCATATTAGATTTCCGAAGTATAAGTCATTAGTATCAAATTCTAGAATTGATTTTACATTTCCAATAACACTTTTAGTTGGTCAGAATGGAGGGAATAAAACCTCCATTCTGCAGGCTTTATATGGTTCTACTGAACGTAATAGTATAGGAGATTACTGGTTTAGTACAGATGTTGATGAAATTCAATCAGGAGAAGGTGTTGACAGACAATGTTTTATCTACGGATATTATTTTGAACCTGCAAAAAAAATTGTCGAGATTTTGAAGACCAGAATCCATAGAGGAAATAATCCTGACTATTGGGAACCAGCAAGACCTCAAAAGAGATATGATATGGTATTTGAAAAGGATTATAAAGCATTAGGTAGCTCATCGGCTACTCGTTGGAATGTACTGAAAAAAGAGGTGGTTTACTGTGACTGCAAAGAATATGTTTCGGCTTTTGATCTTTTCTTTTATCATTATGATTTTCAACCTACACTTAGACAAAGGAGTAAGCAGGATTTTATTAGATTAAGATCTAAAAAATTAGCGGAAGTTATTCATGATAATCTAGTTACGTATAACTATAAGCAAAAACAAAGAATAAAATCAAATATAGTTGCGTCAGATGAAGTTTGTAGAACTGTGAGTGACATTATGGGAGAATCTTATGATGAAATAAAAATAATTACTCACGATTTTTACTCTAAACAATCAGGAAATAAACCTTCTAAGACTATATGGGTCCAAAAAAACGGTCAGGCTTATTCAGAAGCATTTGCAGGAACTGGAGAAGCACGAGTCATCCTTTTAGTAAATGATATAATAAATGCCCCTGAAAATTCGTTATTGTTAATCGATGAACCTGAAATATCGTTACATCCAAGTGCGGTGTATCGCTTTAAAGATTTTTTACTTAAAATTACTTTAAGAAATAATCATCAAGTAGTTATCACTACTCACTCAACCCAGCTATTAAGAGATTTTCCAAAGGAGGCAATAAAAACCGTTTCAAGGGTTGAGAACAAGATTAAAATAACTGAGAATATTGACTATCAAGATGCCTTTTTTGAGCTTGGTGACATATATCGAGATAAGAAAATGATTTATGTTGAAGATAAGTTAGCTAAATACATTTTGGATTTTGTTATTAATAAATCTGACAGTGATAATTTAAAACAAAACTTGGTTGTTAACTATATTCCAGGTGGAGCGAATCAGATAATTTGCAATAATATTTTAAACTCTTCGTATTTAGATTCCGATAACCATTATTTTTGGCTTGATGGAGATCAAAATACAAAAGTAAGAGAGTCAGCTGATTTACAAAAATATCTTGAAGATGGATTTGTTGTAGCAGACAAAATTCCTGAGGCAGATAATGAAAATCTTGATAAAATTATACAAGAGATAACAGGGTGCTCAATTAAATTTAAAGTTTCTGGTAGCCAAGGTCAAATTAATCATACTGAATTAATTGAACAACAAAGAAGATTTATAAATTATTGGTCTAAATATGTTTCCTATCTCCCTTTCCAAACTCCAGAACTTTATTTGGCTAAGTTATGCGATAGAGTAGAAGGTGAGAATTATGACTTCTCTACGGATGAAAACGGAAAAGAATATTTTAGAAAAAAAACTCAAGAAGCATTGGGAATAGAGGACATAACTTCTGAAGATATTTTTCAGGAGCAAAGAAGAGCTGTTTCAAAATTACAGTCAGATCCAGAAATGTTTCAGTGTATTAAAGAAAAATTAGAAAAATTATTTTAACATATTAGAAAGCAGGTTACTACATGACAAATTCTGTAAGTTCGAACCGACCTGAGAAGTACAACATTGCAGCTTTCTTCTCAGGTGTTGGGGGAATTGAGTTGGGATTTGAACAGACCAACGAGTTCAGAGTGGTGTATGCCAATGAATTTGATAAGTATGCGCGTCAGACTTATCAGTTAAACCATCCAGATACCTATTTGGATGGTCGTGATATTCACGATGTTCAGCCAGAGGACATTCCTGCTGAGCGCGTAGATGTGATTATGGGAGGTTTCCCTTGTCAGGCCTTTAGTATTGCGGGTTATCGCAAGGGCTTTGATGATGATCGTGGCGATCTTTTCTTCGAATTGCTTCGCATGATTGAGGGACGTAAACCTCGCGCTATTTTCATCGAAAACGTCAAGAATATGGTCGGTCATGACCATGGCAATACCTTCAAGGTCATTCGTGAAGCCTTGACTGAGAACAACTACTTCATCAAGTGGAAAGTTCTCAACGGGAAAGACTATGGAAATATCCCTCAAAACCGTGAGCGTATCTACATTGTAGGCTTTGATACCAAGGAAGCTTATGACTTGTTTGAATTCCCAGAGGAAATCAAGCTGACTACTACTCTTCAGGATGTGATTAACTTTGGTGATAAGCTAGATGAGGTCTACTACTACCGTGAAGGCAAGCAAAATTTCTACGATCAGTTGAAATTTGAAGTCACCAGCCAAGACACGGTCTACCAATGGCGACGTCAGTATGTCCGTGAAAATAAAAATGGTGTCGTCCCTACTCTAACAGCAAATATGGGAACAGGTGGACACAACGTTCCATTGATCTTGACAAACAGTGGTGAGATTCGAAAGTTGACTCCCAAAGAAACCTTTAATGTTCAAGGTTACCCTAAATCCTTTAAAATCCCTGAAGGGGTTTCTAACGGTCAGCTCTACAAGCAGGCTGGGAATAGTGTGGTTGTTCCCGTAATTAAACGCATCGCAGAAAATGTTGCCAAGGCCTTGAACGAAAGTCAAGGGCAATCTCAACTTGATCGGTCAGGAAAAATTGCCATTATCTACACCAAGATGAATGGGCAATTTGAGGGACAATCCTATGTTAGAGACTTTGTAGATAGCTATGATCAGGCTCTTGAAAAAATCAAGGCTTATGATGATGGTTTAGCTGTTCTGTCAGATGAAGAGTATTTGAGACTTGTAAAAAAACAAGGCAAACTCGAATTTTACAGTATTAATTAACGAATATATAAGAGGATTAGTGAAAAACTAATCTTCTTTTGATATACTGAAAATAGAAAAGAGGGCGCTTATGTGGGAACATCTAAAGTCTGAACAAAAAGACAAATACAAAACTTTAATTACCAACTTCGCTAGTTTGAGCCAAGCTTTCTCTCAAAAGGCAGAATCAGAAGATGAGGGACAAACAGAGAATTATGTTGCTCCGATTGTCAACTCCAAATTTCAGGAGACTGTTTTTCAAAAAGCCTTTAATGCCGTTGGGGAAGATATCGCCAATACCTCCTATGATGCCTCTGTCGTTGTAGATGAAAATCATAAATACCTAGTAGGTATCAAATCTTTTGGGATTAATTCAGGAGACCAAAAAATTGCCCAGTTCAAGAAAGATTCTCAATCTTGGACGGACTTATTGGGTGATATCAAGTTTCATGCGGATATTGCTGCTGATAAAGAAACAGCAGACAAGAAAAACTATCAGCGCTATGAAGAGTTGGCACGAAAGATTGCGACCTTAAGAAACCAGAGAATTGAGTCCTCTAAGGCACAAATCAAGGGTTTTAATTCAGATTCTGTCAATGTTGAAGCTGTTTATCACGTTCTGATGCCGACACCAAAGGGAGAAAATCCTAAGATTTTTGTTGGTGAAACATCTTATTTACCAGTCCATATTGATAACCTGGTCATTGAAGGTTCTACCACCAAAAACAATCCAACCAATTTTCGATTTACGGATGGGCAACACCACTACAAGTATACAGCGGCTGACAGCCAGCTCCACATGACTTTTAACAATAAAGACATTGTGGTAGATACTTGGGACGTTCATTATATTGAAGATCCTTTTTCTCTCTTTGAAAACCTTCATTTATTGACAGCTGAAAAGGATAAAACCGATATCTTAGAAACAGTGTCTTGGGTTATTACAGATAAACATGGAAATGTGGAAGAAAACTCTGGTTTCAATGCTTTTAACGGAGGATCAAAACTAGCTAAGAAAGATCGTCTGCCACGGATTCTAAAGATTCAGGAAAAATTCAAAGACAGTCTGGCTCCAGAAGAACTAGCCTTTGTGACTTTTTCTTTAGAAGAAATCCTCTTGAAAAAGTGGACTGGCAAGGAAGAAAAAGTTCAGATGAAGGCTATTCGTGAGGACTTGATTCACTTTGTCCACGAGACTGGTAATGAAAGACTCATTAAAGAAATTGAACAGCTGGTTTATCGTCCAGTTAGTGAAGTTTACATTCCTCTGCCAGACTCCAAGAACTTCCATGACGAAAGGCAAGACTTCTTTGGTCCTAGATTTGGGACTTTTGAACCTGGAACTAAAAAATTAGCTCTATCTAAGGAAGAAAGAACTTTTAAACTACGCTTTTTATCTTCTGGTGATGTTATTAACGCCTATATAAATCAAGAAGCTGGTAAGGCTATTCAGTCTACCGATAAGCAAGAAATACTCGGGAATTGGATTTTACGTGGTGTTTTCCAGTTGAAAGAACGAGAAGTCTTGACAGGTCAACGACTTAATGAACTGGAAATCAACGGCATTCGATTGACCAAATTTAAAAGTGGTGAAATCGGTATTGAATTTATCTGGATTGATACCGAAAATCCACCTATTGATTCCATCGGCTGGGTAGCAAAGAAATAATTCTCCCCCTTAACCTTTGACTATTCTGCAAAATTATCGTAAAATCCCATCTTTGACAGTTTTTTGAAAACAAAGAGCCCCTAAATGCTGCTATAACAGCTTTTCGGAGCTCTTTTTCTCTTTTAAAAAAATGCGTACTTTTTATCGAGATTTGGTTTTTTTAAAAATT